>DASZMF010000568.1:0-2327 GCA_035552035.1 Candidatus Angelobacter sp. | reverse complement strand
GAACGGCCAGTATTTGTTTCACCTGATGGTCTATTTTCCAGGAGAAGCGATCCTTCAGCAGCTTCACCATGCGCCGGACTAAAGCCAATATTTGCAAAATCGTAACGCGCTGCCCTGGCGGCATGAGTAACTGAACCTCACTACCAACCTTCTGTCGTCAGCGTTAGAACATCTACTTGCCGAATGCCACCCAGATTTTCCCTGACAATTTTTTTCTGCTCTTTTGCAAAAGCCAGGAGCAAAGCCTTGCCCTCTAATGGACCAATGTACTGGTTAAAACACCATTGCGTAAATGCCAGCTCGTTTCCCCGCGGAACCCATTCCTTACGGTCAACGATTGGGAACGGGCTGTCTCCAAGCAGGTTATCGGCAGTCCACCAAACTCGAGTCGGCCCCTTAAACGGAGATTTCCATTCCCAGATGATCGTTCCTTTTTCCGCCCCAATATTCAAAAGCTGGTCGCTGGTAATGGTGCGCCTTTTTTCAGCCATTCTTCTGGCAAAATACCGCGCGCGCCTTTCATACAGTGCGTTTGCAATTACACCGTACGGAATTGAAACGGCAGCCGCAAGAAACAACAGCGGCACCAATAACAAACCCAGAAAAGGGCCGTGTATTCTTTGTTCGGCCTTTGCGTGAGTTTCAGCATGCTGCATAAGCTTGTTTTCGTGCCCCTAAATCAACTCAGTCATTTTTTTCTCATTCAAGTATTTCACAATTTTGCCTACATCCTGGGAATGCTCCCGGGTGGTGACCAGAATTGCGTCTTCTGTCTCAACGACCACCAGATTATGCACGCCCAAGGTGGCTACGAATTTCTCTGGCGCGTAAACGTAATTGCCTGTAGCGTTCAGGGCGAAAGAGTTTTTGCTGTGCAGAACATTTTTCTCGTCGTCTTTCTGGTGGGCCACGTGATGTTCGTATAAAGCGGCCCATGATCCCAGATCGTTCCAGCCAAAATCAGCGCGCAGGCAGAAAAGATTGGATGAATGCTCGCCTTTCGCCGATCGCGGCTCCAGCACAGCATAATCAATACTGATGTTTTCGCACTTGGGATAAAGCTGGGCAAATGTTTTGTCGAAATCTTTTGTCCCCCAGGCAGCGGCAATCTGCTCAAGGTAAGGCGCAGTTTCAGACAAGTGCTCACGCAGAGCGCGGGTCAACGTGCGGGCGCTCCACACAAAGATGCCGCTGTTCCAGTAATAATTTCCCGCAGTCACAAACTCTTCCGCGCGCTGCTGGTTTGGCTTCTCTGTAAACCGCTTTACCCGGAAACATTCAGACTCAACTTTTTCTCCGGTTTCAATGTAGCCATAACCGGTTTCAGGGCGCGCCGGCTGCACGCCCATCACGACAATGTGGTCTTCTTTCCCGGCAATCTCAATGGCCCGCTGCAGGACTTTGCGGAATTTCTTTTCGTCGCCAATCACGTGATCAGCGGGGAACATGCCGATAATGGAATCCGGTGACAGCCGCTCAAGCAAGAAGGCGGCCAGGCCGATGGCCGGCGCAGTGTTGCGCGCTTCCGGTTCGCTCACCACCTGTTGCGCAGGAATGGCCGGCAACTGGCGCTGAATTTCTTCCGCTACAAATTCGTTGGTGATGACCCAGAAATCTTTTTCTGTCCCCAGCGGCAAAAGGCGTTCCATGGTTTTCTGGATCATGGTCTGTTTGCCATCGAGCGCCAGGACCTGTTTGGCCAGCTTGCGCCGGCTGCGCGGCCAGAAGCGGGTACCGCTGCCGCCGGCAAGTATCACTGAAAAAAATGGTTGTTTGCTCACAGACTCTCACAGGGCAGATGCCCATGCTTCTATGTTCTATGGTTCTTAAAATCTTGCTTGCAACTTGGTTCGATGCGCCAGCGTTACCGCGCGGAATAGCTTGCTTCAGCCAGGGTGGTGATAGGCTGTTCTACCTTTTCAACCGGCAGAGAGGCGCATAAAAATTCTACGTCCCACTGCGGCTTCATCGTAAACTTTTCTACCGAAGCAGGGATCACAACGGCCTCACCGCTGGTAAAAGTTACGGGAGCCGCGCCTGCAGATTCAATCACGCCGCAGCCGCGAGTCGCGACCAAGCACCAAACGCTGCGTTTGGCATGCTGCGGCCGGCGAAATTCCCAGGTACGCGTCAGCTTGAACTGGTCAACGACAAAACACGGCGAAGTAATCAGATTCACCTGCACCTTGCCCTGCACAATTTGCGGCGATATCGGGACGACCTTGCCAGCATGCGTCTGCTCACGCGTGGCCAGCAATCCGTGTTCAATATGCAGCTCCCGCGGACGGCCGTAATCATAAAGGCGATACGTGGTGTCAGAATTCTGC
>DASZMF010000567.1:0-3481 GCA_035552035.1 Candidatus Angelobacter sp. | reverse complement strand
CGCCGCTTCGGCCCAGCATCTGGTCGATCAAAAAACCTTTGACGCTATCGCCACCGAATACTCCGGTGAAGGCGCGCAGGAGAACACCCGCCGGATCGTGGAATACCAACGCATACAGGGCAGTCCCATGATGACCGCCGTGGCAGAGCAGGTCGTGCTGCCGCGCCTGAAAGCCGCAGGCCTCGATGCAAAAATTGAGCAGTTCCCATCCGACGGAAAAACTAAATACGGCACCTACATCTCTCCCATGGGCTGGGATATGCGCGGTGGCGAGCTATGGGTGGAAGGAGTGAAGACGGAAGGTGTTGCCGGCGCAAAAGCCTTTAAGCCCATCATGCTCTGCCGCTACGCTGATGTGCCCATGTGCGTCTCCACGTATTCCAAAGGCGGAGAATGGTCCGGCGAACTGGTGGAAGTGGGCAGCGGCACCAGTGACGCAAACTATCAGGGCGTCGACGTGCGCGGCAAAGTCGCGCTGGCCTCTGGCTACGCCGCCAATGTCGTCCGCGAAGCCGTGTTGAAGTACGGTGCTGTCGGCGTAGTGATTTATCCCAACGCAGAAGATCGCCCTGACCATCCGGATCTGGTCCGCTATAACGGCATCTGGCCGCGCGCTGAAGAGCTCGACAAAACTTCCAGCGGCTTTCAGATCTCTCGCAATCAATATGACATGCTGAAGTCGCTCATGCAGCAGGGTGCCGTCCGCGTGCACGGCAAAATTGACGCCACGCTTGGCCCCGGCAAACTCACGCTCGTCCACGCCTATATTCGCGGCACCGAACATCCTGAGCGCGAAATTCTCATCAGCGGACACCTCGACCATCCTAAGTGGAGCGCCAACGATAACGCCTCCGGCTCCGGCGCCATGATGGAAGCCGCACGCACTCTGCAAGCGCTCATCACTACCAAGAAACTTGCTCCGCCTAAGCTCACGATTCACTTCATGTGGGTGCCGGAATATTTCGGCACGCTCGCCTATGTAACCAACCATCCGGAAGCACACCGCTGTGACACGCCATGGGACGACACTCGAAACCAAGCCGACGCATACGCCGCCGGCAAGCCCTGCATCGTCGCCAACATCAATACAGACATGGTGGGTGAAGATACCGTCAAAACTAATTCGCGTTTCTACTTCACCAAGTCGCCTGATTCGGTTCCTCCGTTTTTAGATGGCCTTCTATCTGATGTCCTTGAGCAAACCCGCGAAGCCGATCTCTATGCGATGACCGGCACCCGTAACTACTGGCTGCCGGAAGCCATCGGCTATACACAAGGCAGCGACCATGACGTTTTTCTTGGACTGGGCATTCCCGCAACCATGCTCGGCCACGATCCTGACTGGACCCACCACTCCAGCGAAGACAAAATCGATAAGACCGATGCCAGCGAATTCAAGCGTGTGGGGGTGTTTGCCAGTGCGGCAGCGTATTTCCTGGCTCTGGATAATTCCGCGTCATGGCACAGATTAACTGCTGCACAGCATGCGAGCCGGATCTCTGAATTAAGCAGTCGTGTCGCAATCAGTGCTGGTAGTCCAACCGAAAGTTCGCCTACGCGCATCAATCGAGAGCAACTCGCGAATGAGATTAATCTTTTGAACCTGAGTGCTCAGTCTCTAGACAAAACGTTCGACCCATCCGGCGGTGGCGCGATTAACTTGAGACAGGGCAGTGGCCCGCATCGCCTTACCGTTCTTCCGCTCGACGCCTCTGCATGGGAAGGCGTAAACGCCGAAGACGGCAAATGGCTGGCCGAACAGGAAGCCCGCTTCTCCAGCGACTCCGAAGGCCTCGCCACCAAAGCCAACTTTGGATTGGTAAGCTTTGAAGCCATCAACTTCATGGACGGCCACCGTAGCACAGCAGAAATCGCCGACCTGATTTCCGCCGAATATCTAATCGATATTGACCAGGCTTGGGTCGACCGGCTGGTAAGTATTCTGGAGAGACAGAAGCTGGTGACGAAGTAAGGCTCCATCCTTCTCAACACGCCATCCCGAATCGCTTGCGCTGAGGCTTGCCGAAGCGCAAGCGGTGAGAGGGATATGCTCCGCTGCAGCGTTGGCTTCGCGAGGATTGGCAGAATATAGAACGATTACCATCCAGGGTTTGCGAAACTATCAGCGCTCAACAAAATTCAGTCCCGCGCTTCGCGGGACGAATGATAATAGCCCGGCATGTTTCCGAGGCACGCTCTCGCGCTGAGGAATAAATGCCGGGTAAGCAAAGAAAAAGGTTCTTTCCACTCGCCGAAGGCCAGCGCGCAGCGAAGCGGAGCGTTTATAAACTTTACTCCGTCGTTGGCATATGCAAATACATTGACTGCAGGCCGATTCTTCCCGGCCCGGTAAAGCGGTTCCATGTCAACTGGCCCGCGCTGGCAAACAATCCGGTGCTCAGCCGCTGAAGTTGCGTATCCATGCGCACGGTCCGGTCTTTGTAGACCCAGCCTCCCGGCTCGATATCAATCTGCTCACCCTGTTGCAGTGTGACTTCAAAAACATTGCCATAACCATGGACCCAGACGATTCCATCATCACTGTTTGCGGTGAACTGGTCGATGAAGAAGCCAGTCCCGCCAAACAGCATGTTTGCCGCGCCCCTGACGCGCATAAACGTATAGTCCACGTGTGCGGTCGCAGCCAGAAACTGGTGTTCCCGTATTTCAACGCTTTCTCCGCGCTTCAGGTGGATTCCAAACACATGGCCGGCACCGTCGCGGCTGAAGGCAATGCGGCCCGGGCCGCCAGCCTCGGTCATGAAAATGGGCATGCCGGAAAGCACGCGTTTGAACGCCCCGGCCAGGGACTTGATTCCTATCTGGACTGCAGGGTCCTTCCACAAAAGAATATGGTGTTCAAAAAAGACAGGCACTGCACCCAGCTCAATATGCAGCACTGGCACCAGTTCGCCTTGAATGTGATAAACAACGCCGCCAAAAGCTTCATCACACGCATTGGTAGGACGCAAAACAGGAACGGCCATCGGGCTCCTTCTTAATCCAGAATTTGAAGATTGAAGCCAGAAAACAGTACTTCAATTTTGAATAATAGGAATTGTCCAGATAGGTTCCTTCGGCCAAGGCTCATCCGGCATTGGCTGGAAATCTAAATTGATCTGCTCCCTTGCCGCGTCGACGCTAGAAAATTAGCAAAACAGATTCCTCGCTCTGTTCGGAATTGACAAGCTAAAAGAGAGTGCCAACTCTTCAAGAAATTCGCGTCTTTCGCGTTCATTCGCGGCCAAATTCCTGATCAGCGACCATCAGCTCTCATCTGCGCAAACCACTTTTGCCATCTGCCATCTGCTACTTGCTCACTTATATCTCTGCTGCCCTTCCACAATAATCTGCCGCGCTGCGTCCACGCCAGCCCAGCCAGCCATTTCAGTCTTCTTGCCTTCCAGCGCTTTGTAAATTGAAAAGAAGTGCTCAATTTCCCGCACCGTATGATTGAATACTTCGGAATAATCTTTCACTT
>DASZMF010000566.1:0-5786 GCA_035552035.1 Candidatus Angelobacter sp. | reverse complement strand
TTTATTCGCCCCAATGTCCACCAGGAAAAAGGACATTAACTCATCTCAAAACATGCACTGGTTAAGAAGAATGTTCGAATTTCCGATCCCCCGATCTCCCACCTCCCTGCGCTATCATTAAGCAGCTCTGTTCATCCCCCGTTGGGAGATTCTTTGCCTCATGCGTAAATCGCCCTGCATCATCGCCGTTTTATTCATGCTCGCCGCTGCCTGCTCGGCCTTTGCCCAAACGCAGCCTATGCAAACCAAGCAGGTCTCGGCACAGCAGCCCTCGCCCGGCCCCATGGCCCTGCAGGTCCGCAGCGAATTTCTCTACTCATGGAATGCCTACAAGCAATACGCTTGGGGGCACGACGAACTCAGCCCCCTGAGCAAGGGCTTCCATGACTGGCACAGCGCCTCGCTTCTCATGACGCCCGTCGATTCCCTCGACACCATGGTCCTCATGGGCCTCACCGATGAAGCCGACAAAACGCGCAAATATATCGACGAAAATCTTTCTTTCGACCAGGACATTGAGGTCAAGAATTTTGAAATCACCATCCGCCTGCTGGGTGGATTACTCAGCAGCTATCAGCTCACCGGCGACAAGCGTCTTCTTGAACTGGCAGACAATCTCGGCAACCGCCTGCTGCCGGTCTTCAATTCGCCCACCGGCATGCCTTACATGTATGTAAATCTCAAGACCGGCAAAACGCGCGGCGAAGAAAGTAACCCGGCGGAGATCGGCACTCTGCTGCTGGAATTCGGCACGCTCAGCAAGCTCACCGCCAAGCCCATTTATTACGACAAAGCCAAGCGCGCCCTCACCGAGCTTTACAGCCGCCGCTCGCCGATAGGCCTGGTCGGCTCAACCATCAACGTGGAAACCGGCAAGTGGATAGACACCACCAGTCACATCTCCGGCGGCATTGATTCTTATTACGAATACCTGCTGAAATCCTGGCTGCTGTTTGATGACAAAGATTGCAAGAAGATGTGGGAGACCAGCATCAAGGCTGTGAACAAATACCTGGCTGAAAACACTAAATCCGGCCTCTGGTACGGACAGGCCGACATGAATACGGGCAAGCGGCTCTCCACGCAGTACGGCGCGCTCGATGCTTTCTTCCCTGCCGTGCTGGCGCGCTCCGGCGATCTTGAGCGCGCACGCAAGCTGCAGGAATCGTCTTACAAAATGTGGACCACCTTCGACATTGAACCGGAAGTGCTCGACTACACCACCATGAAAATTGTCTCCCCCGGATACCAGCTTCGCCCGGAGATCATTGAGTCCGCGTACTACCTGAGCTTTTTCACCAAAGACCAGCACTACCAGGATATGGGATCCACATTCATTCTCAGCCTGGTACGCTACTGCAAAACCGACGCAGGCTACGCCGCCCTGAACAACGTAGAAACAAAATCCAAGCGCGACAGCATGGAAAGTTATTTTCTGGCCGAGACGCTCAAGTATCTTTATCTGCTCTTTGCGCCGCGAGACACAATCGATCTAAACAAAGTGGTCTTCAATACAGAAGGGCATCCTCTGAGAAGAACTTGGTGATTTAGATTTTTGGTGATTTGCGTTTCAGGAAATTTTGCTGCGGGCTTTTTGCAGGAAGAATTACAGTCGGCAAGCCCAGGTCAGGGCCTTGGGAATGGGACCATACAACAGAGAAGAAAAAAGAGATAAAAGAACATGCTGGCGTGAGAAAAGGCTTGGAGGCACCTTCCCCGGAAAACGCAGCTTCTGTTCTTTTATCTCTGCCACAATGTTTCTCCTCAACTACAAGCTCATTTTGCTACCAGCGTTCGCGCTACTCTTCACCTCAACGACCCCTCGTTTAATCCTGCGCTTTCGCTTACATCGCGTCCCGTCTGCCTATCTATATTGCAAGCACCTGGCCAAACTACAGCCAGCTCTAAATTAATGAAAACACAAGGAAATACGATTAAATAACACCAACACTGTGACATTGTGTCACAGGCCTTGTGACAGCAGGCTACCACTTTGTCACAGGGGAGGGTGGTGAGCATACCTTCAGGCCAATGCATCCGGCCGAAATCCTATGTTTATAAATTGAAGAAAGCCGAGGGGGTAATGGGAAGGACCGGGTCGCAAGAAGAAAAACGGGTCGTCAGCTATTGCGTGCGGTCTGAGACTCTTGCCGCGGAAAGATTGGCAGCGGCTTTGTTCTCTGCGCTGAGACGCTCAAAGTATTCATCCATCGCGCCGAAATTATCGATCAGCTCCAGCGGTATGCCAATGCTGATGCGATAAACGAAGCCCGCCGAATACTCCACTCCATGCAGCAGAACATCAGTGCCCCTGATCTCGAACCGTTCAAAGTCGTAGCCTGCTGCAGCCTGCTTGGGCGTCCAGTGCTCGGTAAAAAGATGGTCCGTGCGTCCGGCGAATGCCACGCTCCGGTAGCGCCGGAAAATTTCTCCCAGGCGCGCATTCAGCTCAACATTGGTTGCATCTTGCAACGCGAGCAAGCGGGATGTGATGGCCGGTAATTTCATGAATACTTCAATATCAAAAGGTCACTAGTCAGCCCAATCATAGCGCAGGTTGCAGCCGTTGCAACAGCTATTTATGCGGCTTCGCGCTGCAAGAATCACCGCTTGGTAGACTTATGTACTGTGAATCGTTAAGCGCGGCAAATCATGAGGGCCGCAAATCATGAATGGAAAGACAGTTGTAATTACCGGCGCCACATCCGGCATTGGGCAGGTCGCCGCAGAAAAGTTAGCGACCATGGGAGCGCGGCTTGTGCTTATCGCTCGCGACAAATCGCGCGGAGAAGCCGAACTCTCTCGTCTGCGCGGCATCACGCCCGGCATCAGCCACTCCATTCATTATGCTGACCTCTCGCTCATGGCGGAAGTAAAACGCGTGGCTGCTGAAATCTCCGCCGCGGAGCCGCGCATTGACGTGCTCATCAATAACGCAGGCGCACTTTTCGGCGCGCGCCATATCACCAGTGACGGTCTTGAGCTCACCTTTGCCACCAATCACATGTCTTATTTTTTGCTGACCTACGGACTGCGTGAACGCCTGCGCGCCTCCGCACCCGCGCGCGTGGTCAACGTAGCGTCTGACGCGCATAAAGGCCAGAAGCTCGATTTCAATGATTTGCAATCTACGCAGTTCAGCGGATTCAGGGTCTATGGGCGCTCCAAACTTTGCAACATTCTCTTCACCCGCGCACTGGCTCGCCGATGGGCCGGCACCGGCGTCACCGCCAACTCCCTGCACCCGGGCTTTGTATCCACCCGCTTCGGCGACAGTAGCGGCGGCCTGCTTTCCTGGGGAGTTCGTGCAGCCAAAATGTTTGCCATCTCGCCCGAAAAAGGCGCGGAGACCATCATCTACCTGGCAAGCTCGCCAGAAGTCAGCAGCGCCACCGGTCTTTATTACTACAAGTGCAAGCCCGCCACGCCAACCAAAGAAGCGCAGGACGAGACCACAGCCCAGCGGCTCTGGCAGGAAAGCGAAAAGATCGCGGGCATCGTCTATTGAAATTTATCTACTAAAGAAATTACTTGTCGCCTTGCGACTTCAACTTCCACGCGATCTGCCGCAGCATGCCCTGCCATACCTCGGCGTCGTCAGAAGAAAGTTTTAAGCGGCGGACCATGCGCCGGATTTTTTCTTCCTTGGCTGCGACCGTCCGCTGCTCCAGATATCCGCTGGCCTTTAGCGCTTCAATCAGCAATCCTGTAATGCGCTCACTCTCCCCTGCTGAAGCAGGCTTCAGCTTCTCGGCATTTTCAGCCGCCTTGCCGCGACGCACAGTCGCGCTTCCGCTACGCGCCAATTCATACAGGCAGACTGCCACAGCCTGTCCCAGATTCATTGAAGTATGCTCTTCACGTGTTGGGATATGCGTGAGCCAGTGGCAGTGGCTGAGATCAGCATTCGCCAGGCCGCGTTTCTCAGAGCCGAACAATAGAGCAACGCGGCTCCCCGCGCGCAGTCCCTTGCGAATGACCGACGCGGCTTGTTGCAACTGTTTTAGCTCATGCTGCAATTCCCGATTGCTTCCCGCCGTGGTCCCCACCACTAGAGAACAATCAGCCACAGCTTCTGCCACACTTTTATATTCCTCCGCATTGGCCAGCAGTGGCGCCGCGCCAACTGCAGAGCGCGCCTCACGAAAAGACGCGTCATATGGATTAACCACACGCAGCCGCAGAAAGCCCAGGTTGCTCATGGCCCGCGCAGCCGCGCCAATATTAAGCGGATTGCGCGTGGAGACCAGCACCACGCATAGGTGGTCAAAATGAAGACGGTCGAATTCAACGGCGTTGGACAAGCTGCTATTTTACCGCTCCACCAATCACGGAAATGTCAGGCGACAAACGCGATTCGAAAGAATTGCCGGGCTATTTCGGAATTTCCGTCTCGGCTGCAGGCGTGCGCCCTTCCCGTCCGATACCCAGCCATTCCTCTGCATCAGCCAGTGTGCGGAAAACCTCTATCTTCTGCTTTGACTGCAGCGCCTGGAAGATTCGGCTCACACCATAATTTGCATTAGAGGGCGCAACCACGGCCCGCCGCGGTTTAGACGATGACTGCACCGAACCAAGCGTGGCCGCTGTGACCCGATTTTCCGTGACCGCCGAGCAATCAATCAGTTCGTCGAAATCCGGATCGTACTCAGGATTTTTTTTCAGCGCGTCAATCAACTGCCATACGTCCGCATCCGTAAAAATGCCTGAGAAAAGAGAGTACACGACTCTTGATTCGCGATCGATAGAATATGTAACCGGCATATTACGCACCGAAAATTTAGTTTTTTAGAGTTTCAACGGCCGCACCGGCCAATGAAGCATTCACCAGTATAGACCTGCGGACGTCTTATAAATATCACTCCCAGGCGAATACCTGCATACAGGGATGGCGCGAAATCAAAGATCGTTAGATGGGCGAAGCGAAGGGACATGCTTTTCCAAATACCTTTTCGACTACACGTAAACAAACATTTCTGAGCAAAATTCCCGCGACCCCGCTCCTTTTTTAAAAACCAGCGACCCCGCTTGTGCATATGGGAGACGGACAATGCGGTCCCCGCGCTTTCCATTTCCGTTCGGACGCAGCGTCAAGGAGAATTCAGTGGAGGGAGAAAGCAACAATGGCAAAGGCGACCGAGACTCGAACACCCAGGCAGAGCGTCCGTCAATGGGCACAGTATCCGGCAGGCGGCTGAAGCTGAGATCGGCTGCTGCATCAGCTTCTCCGGGCGTGGACTTCCGCAGCGTCGCCGTGAGTTCATACTTGCCAAAATCCTGCTTGCCGGCCGGATCAATCACGTAATAACGCCAGATGGTCTTTCGGCTTTCCAAAGCGAGCGTGAAAGTCTTGGGCGTGACCATGCCGTCGCCGTCCACCACGCGGCAGTTCGCAGGCAGCGCAGGCCCTTGCCGGCTTCCACCCGCGTAAATAGAAACCACGCCCCATTGTTGCGCGGCTGGCCGGTCACTGAGATAAAACTTCAGCAACTCTTGAGTTTCCGTGGCCAGGGTATAGCGGCCCTCCGGCAACTCGCGCAGGTCAAGCAGCAAAGGACTCGCACTATTTTTGACCGAACTTTCCCACAGGGTTTGGCCGGTGAATGGCTCGAGCACACGGAGAATGCCTGTGGAAACATTTGCGGGGAGCATATAGCGGGATAGCTTTGGTTGAACTGTTATGGCCGCGCCAGAGAAAGCATCGCCTATCGGATGCAGCAACCGCCGGCGGCTGCCGAAAACTTCAGCCTGGTGATCGGCTGAGTTATCAAAATGAAAGAGGGTCT
>DASZMF010000565.1:0-1791 GCA_035552035.1 Candidatus Angelobacter sp. | reverse complement strand
GATGCCCTTTCAAACTTTACGGGCGAAACATATCCCACGCCGCGCAATAGGCATGGCTGCTTTCTCTGCTGTCGGACTGCTTTCCGGTGTTCTAACAGCCTGGAGCTTGAACTATCTTTCTGTACTGGAATTCTGGGTTGGCGGCATCTTCGGGGCGGCCATGGCCATCTGCCTTTCCTTGCGGCAGCGTAGGTGGTCTGGGTTAAGAATCATGGCATTGATTGCCTCATCCATGCTGGCCCACTTTGCAGCTATCTGGTCGCCAATCGGACTTCTGTATGTCCAACGTTTGCTGCACATCGCGAGCAATGAGAGTAGTTCAAACGATTTTAGTCCGCAAAGGTTTGCCCTCGCAGGCTTTGTCGGCGCATTCGTATTCATGCTGGCCGTATTGTTTCTGTTTTATCGGGAACAGGGATGGCGCGTGCCGGCGCAGGCAGCAGCATTGTCTCTCCCAGGAGCACTTCTGGGGCTCGTCAGCGCCCTTGCCAGTAATACCGTTCAGGAAGTGATCGCGCAATGGATTACGCCCTCCACAAGCTGGGGAGCGAAGCCGGAAATGTTCTATTCAGCCTACCTGATATGGCAGACGGGTATGGCCTTAATGCTAGCCGCGTTCTTACCGCCGAACGCAACTCCAACTCTCTCCATGCAGCCGGCAGAAGAGGAATTTTGAAGCAATACCCTTCCAAACATACCAGTGCTTTGTAGCAGCCTCTGCTCGATGTCCAAATTCAAGCTCAGACCGCGGCCAGATTCCATCCGCCATTCGGAGTTAGAATACGTCCACCGTGAATGGGCAAATTATGAGCATTGCGCACGAAATCATCCGGACCATGGCCGAGTCATGGCTCTCTGTCTTCGTTGTCATCGTCGTCGTGATTTCCGTGGTGGTGTACTTCCGCAGCCGCAAGCAGATCCTCTTTGAATCCTGGGTCAACATGTATGACAGCACGGATGAAAACCTGGGCCGGAGCATCGCCGATCTTCTGCTCTTCAAGATCGGCCACATCAAGAACGTACACCAGCGCTCCACCGGACCCATTGGCAACTGGAATATCTATCGTGATGTGCCGGCCTTCCAGCAAAGCCTGGATTCGGACGTAAAATTGCTGGCCTCCGTGGACGTGGGCAAATACGGTTCATTCGTCAATGCTGTTTCTGCTTTGCTCTTTCGTTTGCTGCCCATGGTGTTTCGCCCGGCACAGTTAAAAGGGAGCATCCATAAATATGGCGACCGCTTGCAATTGCTGGCGACATTGAACTTTTATAAGCCGCCGAATTTGCGTATCTCCGCCAATAATTTATGGGAGGTGATACAGGAAAAATCGTCGCCTGAGCTGCTGCCGGAAGCCGTGGAAGAGCTGGCCTTCCGCATCTATCTCGACCTCACGCGTGAAGAGCTCTTCAAGTCCTGGGAAGGTTTTCAAGCCTATACCAACGGGCTTGCCAGCTACATTTCTTATGTTGATCTGCAACGCAGCACTGACTATGACAAAGCCAAAGCCGGCTACGAGCGGGCGCTTTCCCTGGAGCCCAACAATCCAGCCATCAGTTACAGCCTGGGCGTACTCGAGTATTACCAGTGGAAAGCCACGGACAACGAAGAAGCCATTGGGCATTTTGTGAAGGCCGTGGCTTCGTCACAGTCCAGTTTGCGTTCTTACGCCCACAGCGGACTCGCCAATGCGCTGGCGCAAAAATATCATCGCTACAACGTACACGATGTCCGGCTGCTGGAAGATGCGGTGTATCACAGCGAGCGCGCGGTTGAGATTGACCCGGATCTCG
>DASZMF010000564.1:0-2236 GCA_035552035.1 Candidatus Angelobacter sp. | reverse complement strand
GGAAAAATTCATGCAGCGCATCGCGGGACTTTGTTTCTCGATGAAATTGGCGAACTGCCTTTGAATATGCAGGCCAAGCTGTTGCGTTTTCTGCAAGCGGGTGAAGTTCAGCGGCTCGGCAGCTCTGATGTTTTCCAGGTGGACGTACGCGTGATTGCCGCCACCAACTCGAACTTACTGGAAAGAGTAGCTGCAGGTACTTTTCGTCAGGATCTTTACTATCGCCTGGCCGTATTCCCGATTCACTTGCCGCCATTGCGCGAACGCACCTCTGAAATTCTTCCACTGGCCCGCCACTTTCTCGCAGAATTCTGCCGGACAAATGGTTCGCCACTCAAAACGCTTGATGGTGAAGCGCAGTTTGCCCTGCAGGAGCATGATTGGCCCGGCAACGTGCGTGAGTTGAAGCATGTGATTGAGCGCGCGTTCATTCTCTCTGAAGATGAGCTTCGTCTTACGAACGAGCACCTGATTTTCGATACAGTTCAGAAGAAACTTAAGAAAGTGCCAGCCCAAGTGGTATAGGACGTGCTTGAGTCATATCAAATGCATACGATAGCCCAATTCGAAGCAAATCCAATTCCGATCCCGCTGCTTGAACCTGCGGAAGCCACGCTCTCTGAGGCTTTCTCAACGTTCGTTAGCGCAGCCAACGTTCTTGAACAGTCGTATCGTGAGTTGCAGGAAGAACTCGGACGGCTTCGCCTGGAATTGCAGGAGAGCAATTGCGACCTGGACCGCAGCCTGCGTGAAAATGAGCGCATGGGCCACTGGCTCAGTGGGATCGTAGAGAGCTTGCCCTGCGGCGTAATCGTATTAGACGACGCCGGCCAGCCCAAACTTCGTAACCATGAAGCGCTGAAGTTGCTTCCGGGTGGAAATGCCAGAAGCCTAAAGATTTTCGCTGACGCCATGCGGCAAAAAGTTGGACGTGAGCATGAGTACGAATTGCCCGGGTTTGAAGGCCAGCGTACTTTCTCTATCAAGCGCGCGCCACTTACCTCAAGCGACGAGCGCAAAAAGGAATCGGTAGTCATTGTTCGTGAGACCACAGAACAGCGCCGGATGGAAAAAGAGCGTGAAGCCAACCGCCGCATGCAATCACTGGCTGAAATTTCTGCCATGCTGGCGCATGAGATTCGCAATCCCCTGGCCAGCATGGAACTTTTTGCTTCTCTGCTGGGTGAAAACCTGAATCAAGGGACAGAAGAATCAGAATGGCTCCAGCAGATACGCGCTGGTTTGCGCCTGCTCTCAGCCACAGTCAACAACGTCCTGCAATTTTATTCAGAAGCCGCGGTCCAGCTCTTTCCGGTACAGCTCTCTGAGCTGGTGAGCACCACAATCAGCCTCTTGACCCCTATCGCGCGGCAGCATGGAATTGAAATTGTTTTTGAGCCTGAAGTCAGCAGCGGAACGATTGACGGCGACACACATAAGCTGCAGCAGGTATTTTTCAACCTGGCGGTCAACGCGTTTCGTGCCATGAAGCCCGGAAGCACGCTGACCATCGCTCTGCTGCAGTATGGCAATTCCAAAGTTCGCGTGGAGTTTCGCGATCAAGGTTGCGGCATCTCTGCCGCCGACCTGAACAAAATTTTTCAAGCCGGTTTCTCTGGAAACTCCAGAGGTCCGGGACTTGGGCTGGCAGTATGCAAGCGCATTGTGGAGCAGCATGGTGGATCGATTTCCGTGCTGAGTGCGCCTTCCGTGGGAAGCACTTTTGCACTCGACTTCCCCATCATTGGAGATTATGAATGAAGGAATTACTGATAGTAGATGACGATATAGCGATTCGGACTGCCCTGGAAGTCGGCTTCCGTCGCAAGGGTTGGATCACCGAGACTGCTGCCTGCGTGCAGGAAGCATTGGCTAAGTTCCGCAACCATATTTTTCCTCTGGTGATCACCGATGTAAAAATGCCGGACGGCACCGGCCTGGAGTTGCTGGATGGAATCCGCAATATGGCGCCTCTGACGGCAGTCATTCTGCTTACAGCTCACGGTGACGTGGGTGACGCAGTTCGCGCCATGCGTGGCGGAGCTTTTGATTATCTGATCAAGCCAGTTTCCATGGACCAGATACTGAACGCCGCGGAGGCGATTATCAGCCCGGCGCGCAGCGATCGTAGGTCGGATGATATTGTCGGACAGTCTGCTGCGATCCGGAGCGTGGTAGAGCGCGCCATTCACGTGGCAAAAGCCACGGCAGACATCCTGGTGCAGGCAGAAAGCGG
>DASZMF010000563.1:0-4033 GCA_035552035.1 Candidatus Angelobacter sp. | reverse complement strand
CTGGATTTGCAGGCTTTCTTCGTTGGGGAACTGGATCAGGCCGTTTTTGATGAAGGTGAGAGCTTTTTGCTCATCATGCTGGCCCAGCGCCTCCTGGCTTTGTGCCACTATCTGAGAAATTTGCTGGTCGCGCGTTGGCTGACTGGTTTGCTGGCTGGTTTCCTGAGCAAAGATCTGCGTACTCACCAGGGCAAGCAGAGCCAGAACGATTCGAACGAAGGTAGATGGACGATTCATGGTGAAAAGTACGCGCTGAATATCCCCTTGCAAAGTGCAACTTGGCAGCCAAACCTATTTTCAACAAGATACAGGGTTTAGCTCTGTAATTGGCCCGCAAGTGTATCCAAACGACGTAGTGGGTGTATCAAATTTCAACATATTTGGCGGGTTTAGGCAATCCAGAGCAGATGCTCAATGGTGCTGGGTGCCCGGGCAAGCAGAAACACAGGTTTGAAGGCGCTAGGGGAGGCCGAGGTAATGTTTCTGCAGAGCAGTTGGTGCGAAAGGGGGGACTCGAACCCCCACGCCTTGCGGCGCCAGATCCTAAGTCTGGTGCGTCTGCCAATTCCGCCACTTTCGCATGGTCATGGATAGTTTACAACGTCATACGAATAAAGTTAGCGGTCGCAGGGATTTTATAAGCCTTCCCAATGCATTTTCATTTGGCCGGCGGAGCCGGCTGCGCCGCCGAAGCGAACTCCGGTCCCAGCTTGGCGATTGCTGCGCGAAGCTCAGCAAGCGAATCATTGGATTGGCCGATCCTGCTGAAAACGATCTTGCCCTTTGCATCAATCAGCAGCGTATAGGGCAGAGCAGTCTGGCTGAAGGCTTTCTTTATGTCGCCTGAGTCGTGAAAGTTGGGCCATGCGCTTTTTTTCTTGACCAGAAAATCAGCGGCGGCTTTGGCATCTTCGTCCTCGTCCACGCTAATGAGCACCATGCCGCGGTCTTTGGTCTGCTGATAAAGTTCAGCCATCTCCGGCATGGACGCGACACAAGGCAGACACCAGGTAGCCCAGAATTCAAGGATCACCGGCTTTCCGCGCAGTGAAGCCAGGGAAGTCTCTTTATTGTCCTCTGATTTAAAAGTAAATTCGGGAGCAGGCTGCCCGGTCAGGTCTTCGCCTGCGAATGGATCTTTGAATTTTTCCACGAGCTTGGCTGTCTGCGGCGGAGCAAATGTGAAGACACCATCAGGAATTTTTGTGTCCAGTTCAACCAGGGGAAACAGCTCGGTGGTATCGGTATCTTCGGTAAAACCCGGCGCCATCACTTTTGGACCGTGGTTATGCGTAACAATTTTGCGGAAAGCGCCCGTGCTCTTGTCTATCCAGAAAGTTTTTTCATATACCCTACCGGCTTCAGTTGAGCTCTTCAGGTCATGCGTGCCAACTTTAATTACGGAGCAAGGCACCTTCAGGCCGTTGAATGTGAGCGTTTCATCCGGCAAGCTTTGTGCGGATTAAAAGACATCAGCCTCTTTAGCAAGCTCCTTGCGCAGCTTCATGACGTGGCTTTCTTCCATATCTCCGAACATTATGTTCTGCGAAATGGTTGGGCCGTCAGCGGACGCGGGATGCTGCGTGTAAACCTTTTCCGCAACGCGATAGATCCACTCAGTTTTACCGTCAGAAATTCGGATGCTATCAGCGTTCGCCGAACGAACTTCATAGCGGAAGCGGTTACCAGGTTCTTCGGCGGCCACAGTAAAAGATTTCTGCCATTCGCGGCTGAGTTCGGCCGTGGAGCTGGTTTCAGTAATAGCTTCAAGCCGATAAGCCTTGGCTTTGGCATAGCGCTGAGTGGCTTGTTTCAGCAATGAGAGCGCGTCATCCATAGTTGCGCTGGCTGGCAGTATCTGGGTAAAACAACTAACTATAAAGATGGCTAGAATAGCTTTGATGGTTTTTCTCACCGCACTACTTTAATCCACCTGTTGCTTTTGTAAAAGTATGTTTTTGTCGAACTGTCAAAGGGCTGCAACTTCCTTGCGGTTTGCGCAACGGCGGAAGACATTCAAAAAATACAAATACTCAGGGATAAAAATCATCCCGGGAGTGGCGAAGAGCCACGGTGTCGCACAAAATTTTTCTACACGCAGCCGCTAAATATTGAAGCGCGCGTAGAGCATCATGCCTGCGATCAAGAAGAACAGCAACGCAGAGCCGGCGCCGCAGATGCGCAGCCAGGGCTGTATCCTGTTCATCTTTACGGTCAGTTCTTCCTGCTCTTTGGCCATGTGGGCCTCAGCGTTATCAAGAAAGAGTTGATCGTCTTCATGCATGGCGAGTGTGCTGCGGTAGATCATGAGAATAATCAGCACAACTGTCAAACCGGCCCAAAGAATGAGGAGAGGCGTCATCATAGAACACCACCTTGAATTTTGGCACCGGTTCCGCTACTCAGAGGCCGCAACCGCGGGTGGCGGCGAGGGGGTAAGTGGAACCTTACCGGGATTATAGTCCCGCATGGGGCGGCAAAATCCAGTACTTTTTGAGAGTTGCTGCAAGAAACCCGCAAAAGTGAGAGAAAGCGAACGGATGGCTAGCGCGGTTGAATGGCGACAGGGGACCCTTGGATGGAAAATTTGCGACCATCCGACCCTCAGAGTCATCCAATGAGCAGAAAGCCCAATGGAATCAGCACGAATTATGTATAATAGAGGCTGATTCAGCAGGCTAGGTCAGTATTATTCGTTAAGGAGATACACAAACATGGCTTCCACCCCGACCCTGAACGTAGTAGAAACCACTCCCAAATTGCCGGTCAATTTGACCCCCACGGCGGTCGTAAAAGTGAAAGAGATCATGGGCCAGCAGAATCCGGTGCCGGCTGGTTTGCGTATTGGCGTGGTTGGTGGCGGCTGCTCTGGTTTCTCTTACTCCATGTCCTTTGAAAATGCGCCGGGCGTAATGGACAAGGTTTACACCTTTGAAGACCTCAAGGTTTATGTGGATGCGACCTCAGCCATGTACCTGAATGGCTGCATTGTGGACTTTGTGGAAACGCTGGAAGCTTCAGGCTTCAAGTTTGAGAATCCGAATGTGAAGAGCACCTGCGGATGCGGTTCTTCCTTCAGCGTATAAAAGCTCGGCGGTTGAATAAAAGTTTTAAAGCCTCGTCAAAAAAAAGACGAGGCTTTTCTTTTGTTGTAATCAATATGCGATTTTAGTTCGGTGTTGGAGTCGCGCCAGGTGCCGGTGTGGTTGGTATGCCTCCTGTTGGCGGAGGCTGCGATCCTGATGGATTGTTCAGGTTCTGATTGTTTCCGCCAGCATTAGGATTATTGCTGCCATTCGGGTTGTTGCCATTTGGATTATTGGCATTGCTTGCGGGATTGTTGCCTCCCGTTGCACCACCTGCGGCGGCTGCTGCCATGGGTGCGGCTACCGCTACACCTGTTCCACCACTTTGTTCCAGACGCAGATCATAGACAAAATACCATTCGTTGTAATGATCCTTGTCGTTGAACTCTTTAATAGCCTGACGCTTGCTCACGCTGGCAACGCCAATGATCTGTCCGCCGCCCGCGGTTTGCCCGTTGCCGATGCCGGAGGTGGCAAGCGATCCGAGCTGACCGTTGGTGCCTTGCTGGTTAGGCGCTCCAGTCTGGCTGCCCGCGTTCAGAACTGGTGGCGTTGATCCCCCGCTGAAACTTGAGCCGCCAAACGTGGAGCCACTTGAACCGCCAAATGTAGAACCGCTTGAACTACCAAATGTATTGGAGGCTCCTCCAGGCTGCGGATTGCTTGTTGCTCCCGGCGTGCTGCTGCCGGACAAGCCAGGGTTGGATGGAGTCAGCCCATTCGTAGTCTGGGGAATGGTGATCTGTGCTTCACCGGTGTGCACCAGCTTCCAGTCAGATTCACCGGTCATGGGATCAATATATTTCTTGCGCAGAAAGCGGATGTGATTGGTGTTTTCCAGCTGTTCGACAGAGAGCGGATACTGTCCGCCATTTTTGTGAACAAAACGCTTTACCGCGGTGGCATAGTCTTTTCCGCGATGGACCAGCTCTTCTTCTTTTTGCCGT
>DASZMF010000562.1:0-1631 GCA_035552035.1 Candidatus Angelobacter sp. | reverse complement strand
GCAGGAGTGGGGCGGTGGCGAAGATCGTGCGGGCGGAGCGTGGAGGCGATCTGCCGTTATCGTTTGCCCAGCAGAGATTATGGTTCATCGACCAGCTCGAACCCGGCAGCTCCGCTTACAACGTCCCCTTCAGCTTAAGGCTCTCAGGAGAACTAAATCGCGCAGCTCTTGAGTCGAGTCTAAAACAGATTTTGCAGAGACACGAAGTCCTGCGTACCAGTTTTCCATCAGATCAAGGAATACCAAAACAGAAGATTGATGATGACGTGCAGATGGATTGGGAGGTGCTTGATCTCAGCCATTTGAGCACTGCAGAAGCGGAAGCGCAGGCACGCAGCATCGCGATGCAGGAAGCGGCCCGGCCGTTCGATCTTGCGCGCGGGCCACTCTTCAGAGTGAAGCTGCTGCAACTTTCAGAACGTGAAAATGTGCTGGTGGCGATGCTTCACCACATTATCAGTGACGCATGGTCATTGGGTGTGATGGTGCGTGAGTTTACGCATCTGTATCGGTCGTTTATTGAAAAAGAGCAGACGTCACTTCTGGAATTGCCGGTGCAGTATGCGGATTTCGCGGTGTGGCAGCGTGATTGGCTGCAGGGCGACGTGCTCGACGCGCAACTGGCGTACTGGAAAGAAGAACTTTCCGGCGTTCCGGTTCTGCAATTGCCCACCGACAGGCCACGGCCCACGGTGGAAAGCCATGACGGCGCCAATGTGCGATTTGAATTGGACCGCGAGTTTGCCAGCCAGCTGAACGGGTTGTGCCAGCGCGAAGGGGCAACTTTGTTCATGGCATTGTTGGCCGCGTTCCAGACAGTGCTTGGCCGCTACAGTGGACAGAATGATATTGCGGTGGGAACAGATGTGGCCAACCGCAATCGCGTGGAGATCGAAGGGCTGATTGGATTTTTTGTGAATGAGCTGGTGCTGCGAACTGATTTGACTGGCGAGCCCACGTTTAGAGAATTGCTGGGCCGCGTCCGCCAGACTACTTTGCAGGCTTATGAACACCAGGACCTTCCGTTTGAAAGAGTGGTTGAAGAGATGGGCGCCGAGAGGGATTTGGGCCGGGCGCCTCTGTTCCAGGTAAGCCTGGTGATGCAGAATGCGCCGCTTGATCCTCTTGAATTGCCCGGCATAACCGTGCAGCGTTTTGACTCTGGCAGCGATGCGGCGAAGTTTGATCTCCAACTTGTAATGTCAGAGGACAGTGAAGGCGGCGTGCGAGGAAACGCTCTGTATGCCACAGACCTGTTTGATCGGAGCACGGTTGAGCGCATGGTGCTGCATATGCACCGGGTACTGGAGTCAGCGGTGAAAGATGCGGAGCAGAAAGTCGATGAAATTAACCTTTTGACGACCGAGGAGCGGGAGCAGGTGGTGAGGAGATGGAACCGGACGGAGGGGTGGTATCCGGAGAGAAGCGTGCAGGAGTTGATAGAGGAGCAGGCGGGGATGAATGCGGAAGCGGTGGCGCTGGAGATCAGAGGGAAGAAGATCAGCTACGGCGAGTTGAATGAACGGGCCAACCAGGTGGCGCATTATCTGCGGAAAAAGGGAGTGGGGCCGGAGGTGCGGGTAGGAGTGTCGGTGAGCCGGAGCGCGGAGCTGGTGGTGGGATTACTGGGA
>DASZMF010000561.1:0-10204 GCA_035552035.1 Candidatus Angelobacter sp. | reverse complement strand
GCGCTACGCATGGTCTATGAAGCCGCACACACGGTGGAGATTCCGGTGATTGGCATGGGCGGCATTACCACGGCAGAAGACGCGATTGAGTTCATGCTGGCCGGCGCAGCTGCCGTGGAAGTGGGCACCGCCAACTTCTGGGACCCCTGCGCGACAGAAAAAATTGTGGATGGCCTGCAGCGCTGGTGTTTTGAGAATCGTGTGAAACGGATCACGGATCTGATTGGAACTTTGGAAACATAAAGGCGGTTCTTGGCTCTTAGCGCTTTTAGCCATTAGCTTTCGGCCTTTGGCTCTTGGCTCTCATTCTCGGTTTTGGGCTCGGCCGCTAAAGATCATTTTTTTGTTCTTCCTTCTGGTGGCCTGTTCAGGATTTCTCTCGCGGTTCTCCTATCCCATTCGAAACAAATAGCTTATTTGGTGCTCTGATCACTATGGGAAAATAAGAGTGCAACCCCGCGCCCAGCTTGCATACTTCGAGCTAAACAAATCTTTACAAAACGTGCCATACTGGTTTGTCCGGCAAGCGCTGTCACCAGGGGGTAAAGGCAGCTTTTCAATCAATAAGACTTGCAGATTTTGGTCTGGCAATTCGACCGCAGTTGAAAAAGACTGCACGTTGAAAAGACTACGGCAATTTCCCGGCTCATTTTCCTCAATACAAGTTCCTCGACACAAGGAGAAACAAAAGCATGAAACGTACATTTACGTTATTAGGGCTGCTGGTATTTCTGGGGGCAGCGGCATTTGCGCAACCAGGGCGTATGGATGAGGCGGAGAGAGATGTCCGCATTATTGAAGGTCCGAGAATTCTCAACGTTACAGAGCACTCGGCAAGAATTGAGTGGATCACTAATTCCGCGGGAGCGAACCATGTAGTTTATCGCGTGGCGGGCAGCGACCAGGACTGGCAGTCGGCCTACCATCAGGGCGGCGGCACGCATCATTTCCTGGAATTGAACGATCTGGAGCCGGGCCGGACATACGAATGGAAGATCCTTACGCGCGATGGCGACGTGCGCAAGCAGGGTGAATTCCAGACAGAAGGCCATCATCGGCATGGGGACAACCGCGGAGGCGGTTATCCTGACCACGGATATGGCGAGAGAGATAGATTGGTGCTGTATCGCGCGGTCAATCCTTCGAGCGGCTCCCATATGTACACGACAGACCAGAATGACCAGAACCAGCGCAATTATCGGCCTGAAGGCGCCGCCGGATTTATTTTGAGCAACGAGAGAGAAGGCGCAGTTCCGCTGTATCGGATGTACAGCGCAAAGGGCGACTGCCTGCTGACGGTGGATCGCAATGAAGTCCGCCGGATGGAAAGATTGGGATACCGCGAAGATGGCGTGGTGGGCTACATAGCGAATTCACAGTGGCCCGGCACACAGCCGTTTTACCGCCTGGTGAAGCCGGATGGCAGCGGCCATTTGTTTACTGCGTCACTGGAAGAGCGGGATCAAACCTTGCGCAGAGGCTGGAAAGCTGAAGGCATTACTGGATACGTCTGGCCACAGTAACATCTTGCAGCGGCTGAAATCAGTTGAATGGCAGGTGCGCGGAAGTTGATGGTCAGGCGGTTCTTCGAAGAGTGAGAGAGAGTTAGCGCTCTTTGAGGAAATCCTGTGTGATCTCCGGCAGCTTTTCGCGGATCTGGCTGGGCAGACGATCGTGAATGCGGCGGGCTTGTATGCGGGCAACATCGGCGACCACGACCGGCGCTGGTGTTGCCACGGCAACAATCAGCCAGACCACGCTAAAGAAGAGAAAGCCTGCGAGGGCAATTAATTCCAGGACCAGCGCATGCCGGGGAGAAAAATGCCGCACGGCGCCAAAGGCCACCAGAAACATGAGGGCGGAAACGGTGGCCACGATCATTAAGCCAATATCGATGGTGCGGTGCAGGACCTGGCGCGAGCGGCAGTGGGCACACTCCAGCAGATGCGCTTCGTAGTCGCCGCGCATCTCCGGCGCCAGGCCGGAAATGTCGTATCGCCACCCCGCTAAAATATCGCCCACAACGCGGTCACTGCAGATATTACTCATCGACTAGCCTGCTTTAAAGCTTCTACTCAATAAAGGAATGAGATGAGTCCAACTCACCTCAGGATTAAGTTTTGTATAGGTTATCTTCTCATCCAAGGCAGAGAGGCTGCAATGGGTGATCTTGCTGAGCTAATTGGAGCGCACAGGACTGAAAAAGATTCATTTTTCCGCCTAGCGCCTTATGGGCCGTTTCCCGGGCGACTTCAGGATGATTATTGTGTTCGGAGAGGTGCGCCAGCACCAGAAATGCCGCCTGGCCGTCATAATCTTTTTCAAAGAATTCAGCCAGCGCCGCATTCGATAGATGACCCACGCGGCTCATGACGCGCTGTTTCACCATCCACGGATACGGCCCGTTGCGCAGCATTTCCAGATCGTGGTTGGACTCAATCATCAGGCCGTCGCAGCGCCGCAGATGGTCTTTCACGCTGAAAGGCAGGTAGCCCAGGTCAGTGACGATGCCAATCTTTACGCCGTCAGCCTTAAAGGTAAAGCCACATGGGTCAGCGGCGTCATGCGGGATAGTAAACGCCGTGACTGTGATGTCAGCAATGTTGAAGCTGCGGCCCACCAGAAAGTGCTCGCGCCGTTCCAGCCTGGCCGGCTTGCCTTCAGGATCTTTGGTCGATCGCCGCCAGCTATGGTACGTGGCTTCCGTGATGTACACCGGAATCTGCAGCTTGCGCGCCAATACCTGAAGGCCCGCGACGTGGTCCTGGTGCTCATGCGAAATTACAATGCCTTTGAGCTTTTGCGGATCTTCACCGGCCACCTTCATGCGCTTGAGGGTTTCACGGCAGGAAATTCCCGCGTCCACCAGGATGCTGGCGCTGGAACTTGAGAGCACGGTGGAGTTGCCTTTGCTCCCGCTCGCCAGAACTGTCATGCGCATGGCCACTGAATGGCAGAATAGCGTGTATTGACCCTGCAGGGGAGTAGCAAACTAGTTAACACGAGGAAAAGTTGGCAGGAAACAAGTGCTTACCACGGATGAACACGGATTAACGCGGATCGAAAAACTCAAATCAATGCCAGTCACTTCCGGGTTCCCACTTTGCGCTAGTTTTTTATTCGCGACGATCCGCGCTAACCCGCGGTAAATTTTTTTTGCGTAATCACTTCACCTGCACGTCGATCATCATTTCTTTTTTCGCCATGTTCGCGCATTCCCAGTAGATCCAGACTTTTGGCGGATCGCCATGATAGCCCGCTGCGATGTGGTCCAGAATATCCGCCACCAGCGCGTTTTTCATTTCGATAATCATGGGTGGCGAGATTACTTTCCTGGTCGTGCTCATCTTGCGCGGCATGCGGACGCGGTTCCTGCGCAGAAACGCGGCCACTTCCGGCGTGCGCCATAGCGCCACGAGAGCGGCGTCAGGCTCACGGTCTTCCACAATACGGAACTCGTGCACGCGTACTTTCAATAGCGCAGCTTTCGCGCCGCTATCCACCACGCGGACGCCACTTTCCTGCGACTCGCGCCAGTAGATATTCTGGTATTTGCCGGAAATTTCCTGGAACGCATCATTCATGGGCTCCAGTTTCACCGGCGGATGTAAAGGGTAAGGATCACTGATGCCGGTCGGCGCGCACTCACCGCGCAGGATCACGCCTCCATTGCGATGCGCGGTATTCAAGATTCGCACCACCGCAGTTGCGGCGTCAGTCTCGGTTACCTCAACGCTTGGTGTTGGGCTGGCAGTGGGCGTCGCAGATTTTGCGGCTGTTCCCGGTGCAGGCTGTTGCGCCGCGTCCGGCGCCGGCTTGCTGCAGCCAGAGATCAGGAGTGTGGTCGCGAGCACAAGGCCAGCGCCAGAGACGTAAATTTTGCCGAAGATAAAATTCTTGACCATGGAGGTTGTAAAGAGCCATAGAAAGAATAGCCGTGGGGCTATTCAAAAGAGAAGTACCAATCTGGCTTCAATAAGCGGCGGTGGAACGCCGGGCGAGTGGTGGTGAAAATGACGGATAATAAATGATGCGAACGTCAGTCCAGTTGCTTAAATTCGCCTCATCATGATGATCTTCGAAAATATCCGTATGTCGTGCTTTGCCGCTGTGATTCTCCACATTGCCATGGTTATGCTGCGGATTCGAGGTGATGCATGCAATGTTTTTTGGGATGCAAATGGCCGGGAGTGATCAGCGGAGTGCTAGGCGTGTTGTTCCTTGTAACCAGCGCTTCTGCCGAAAATCGTCCGGACCACCCTTATAGGTATTCTGACGTGGATATGCCCGTCTCGCTCGCGCCAGGAACTGTCCGGACGCCAGAGTTTTCCGTTGTCAAGCACTGGTATTGGATCATGATTCAAGTTGAAAAACCTCTTCCGTTCCTGCCCACGGTCTGCATGATGGGGGTCACTATGGGGCCGCTGCAGTCAAAGGATTGCGATAGCGATGATCCGCTGCTGCGCACGGATTGGACGGTCTGGGATGAGGGCCGTCTGATCGCAAGCGGATCGAGCACAACGGAAGGTTCTGCTGCATACACAAACAAGAACATCTTTAAATTCCTCGGGGGCTTTATGGGGCAAGCCGGGAAGAAGTATGTGGTGGAGGTGAAGTTTACTAAGGACGGCACGCCGCTGAATGCCGCCCATCCGCATTTGATTATTACCAAACAAGGAAAGGAATGACGGAGCCCACGCTTCCCGCATTTTCCATCCTCACGTGGCGCCAAAGCGCGCCAAAACTTCTTGACAAAAGCGAACAAAAACCGATAACATGTTTTAGGCCCAGTGCCTTTTCCGCGCTTTGTAGGTTGGTCTTTGAAAACATGAATCTTTTGCGGCGAGCCTGGCGCTTCGTCGCGGTGGTGTTTCCTGGAATTGCCTGTTTATAAGTTGATAACAGTTTGATTTTGAGAGATGAAAAATATGACATGCGATTCAAGGCCGAAACAAGGCAGAAAAGAGGCTTCGACAGCCTTGTCACAGCCTTATCGAATGGCGTTTTGCCTTTTGTTTGCAACAAAACGTCTATGCCCGGGTGGGTGGTGGGCAAAAGATTAACTAAAGTATAAACAAAATGAGCTGCTACAGGAGAACAAAACCGCCTGAATTGCTTTTTGAATCGAGACTTGTTTTGCTGGGGTTGCAAAGCAATGTTTCGTGCCGACCGGTCATCGCTTCGCTCTGTCCGCCAGAAAATCCTAACCAAAATCCCTCCCCAGCCGTCTTACTCATATGGTCTTCCCATAGGGAATAAATCCCGGTACTATGGGTTTCCCATAGGAGAAAGAATGCCCGAGAAAACGGATGTCTGGCAGGGAACCCTGGCGCTGATGGTCATGAAGACGCTTGAGACCATGGGGGCGCAGCATGGGTATGGCATTGCCCGCCGCATTGAGCAGACCAGCGGGGACAAGCTGCAGGTGAATTACGGCACGCTGTATCCCGTGCTGGTGAAGCTGGAGCAGGAAGGCACCATTGAGTCCGAGTGGGGCGTTTCTGACAACAATCGCAAGGCGCGTTTTTACCGTCTCACGCGCGCGGGCCGCCGGCAGCTTAAGGCAGACACCAAGGGATGGGAAGAAGCCACGGCCATCCTGGCGCGCTTTCTCTTTCCCGACAAGGAGTCAATATGAAGACTTTGCGTATGTGGTTCATGCGGCTTCTGGGATCGTTTTTCCAGCAGCGCAGAGAGCAGGAATTTGCCGCCGAGATGGAAAGCAACCTGCAGATGCATATTGACGACAATGTGCGCGCCGGCATGTCTCCCGAGCAGGCGAGGCGCGAGGCGCTGTTGAAATTCGGCAACGCGAACTCCGCACGTGACAGCTATTACCAGCAGAGCGGCCTGCCATTTCTTGAAACTCTGAGGCAGGATGTCCGCTATGGCATGCGCATGTTGCGGAAGAGTCCGGGATTCACGCTTGTCGCGGTGCTGACGCTGGCGCTGGGCATTGGCGCGAATACCGCGATTTTTTCGGTGATCAACGCCGTGCTGCTGCGGCCGCTGCCATATACGGATCCTGATCGGCTGGTGCAGCTCTGGGAAACGGAGAACGCTCCGGGCAACTATCCACTGACCGGGCCGGATTATCTTGACTGGCAGGCACAGAACACCACCATGGAAGGCACGTCGCTCTATGCCGGCCGCGGCGTGATGAATGGCAGCGGTACGGGCGAGACGCAGCCGGTGTCTTTTATCCGGACGCAGGCGAATTTCTTTACCGTGATGAGCGTGAATCCGGAGATAGGGCGAACCTTTGCTCCGGGAGAAGACAGCGAGGGCAAGAACCACGTTGTGGTAATCACTGATGGATTCTGGAAAAAGTTTTTTGGCGCGCGCAGCGATGTGATTGGCAGGACGATTGTGCTGGACAGCATTCCGTATGAGGTCATCGGGGTAATGCCGGACTGGTTTACCTTTCCCACGCGCAGCGACGTATGGGTTCCGCTGGATATGTCAGAGAAAAGCCTGGGCCGGCGTGGTACGCACAGTTACAACGCAATTGGCCGCATCAAGCCCGGAGTCAGCATTGAAGCCGCACGCGCTGATCTGCATAGCATCAGCAAGCGCCTAGCGAAGCTCTACCCTGACAACAATGAAAAAGTAGAAGCGATTGTTGTTCCGTTGAAAGAACAAATTACCGGTTCTTCAAGACCGCAGCTGGTGTTGCTGCTGATTGCCGTGGCCGTGGTGCTGTTGGTGGCGTGCGTGAATGTGGCCAATCTTCTGCTGGCGCGCGCGACAAAGCGGCAGCGGGAAATTGCCCTGCGCGCCGTTCTGGGCGCCAGCCGCTCGCGCGTAATCCGGCAGCTGCTTACGGAAAGCGTTCTGCTCGCGCTGATGGGTGCAGCCGTAGGACTGGCGGGCGCATGGTGGGCGGTGGTCCTGATCCGTTCCAGCAAGTCTTTGCCAATTCCGCGTGTCAGCTCCGTGCAGCTTGATCTCACGGTGCTGGCCTTTACGGCTTTGGTCAGCATGGTGGTGGGCATTTTGTTTGGACTGGCGCCGGCCCTGCAGGCATCTGCCACTGACTTGAATGAAGATTTAAAGTCGAGCGCGCAGGCAGTGGTGAGTCCGCTGGGATGGAAGCGATTGCTGCGCGATGGGCTGGTCGTCGTGGAGATTGCTGCTTCACTGGCATTGCTGGCCGGCGCGGGATTACTGCTGCGGAGTTTCAGTAATATGCGCAACTCAGACACGGGAATTCAGCCGCAGAATGTAATGACCACGATCATCAGTCTGCCGGAGAAAAAATATAATACGCCAGAATCGCGTCACAGCTTTGTGGATAGCTATCTGGAACGCGTGCAGCATCTTCCCGGAGTGCAGGCAGCGGCCCTTGCCACCGAGCTTCCGCTGGAAGGCGGCAGCAATGGATACGTAACCGTGGAAGGCGACAAAGATCCAGCGCATGCCACCCTGCTGGTGGAAAGCAACTACATTACGCCGGACTACTTCCGCGCGCTGGGGATTCCGTTCCTTCACGGCCAGAATTTTTCTGCCGCTGACATTGAACACGTGAATGAAGTGAATTTGAAAATCGCCGAGCTAGTCAAAAAGAATCCTGACCTCAAGACCCTGCCTCCCGAGTTAACCTTTGTGGCCGTGATCAATCGCGCCATGGCGGATACTTACTGGCTGAACCAGAATCCGGTGGGAAAAATTTTTAACGCCGGTGTTCCCGTGCGGGTGATTGGCGTGGTGGGAAATGCCAGCGTCTTTGGCATCGAGAGCAAGCCATTTCCGCAGGCTTATTATCCCATGACGGCAACGTATGATCTGTCTTTCAGCGGCATGATGGTGGTAAAAACCAGCACTGCGCCTTCGACCATCATAGCGCCGCTGCGAAACACGCTTACCGCAATGGATTCATCGCTGGCGGCATTCCAGCCGCGCAGCATGGACGAGGTCGTGTCCGATGCCACGCAATCCACCGGGATGCAAACCTATCTGCTGGGCAGCTTTGCCGGGCTAGCCCTGCTGCTGGCGGCTGTTGGACTCTACAGCGTGCTGGCTTACCTGGTGACGCAGCGCACGCGCGAAATCGGTATCCGCATGGCGCTGGGCGCGCAGCATAAGCACGTGATGCGATTGGTAATGGCTCATGGCAGCCGCCTCACTGCGATTGGTGTTCTGCTAGGCATTGGCGCGGCGCTGGCGCTCACGCGCTTTATGCGCAGCCTGCTCTTCGGCGTTAGCGCCAAAGACCCAATGACATTTGCCTGCGTGGTAGCGATGCTGACACTAGTGGCGCTGAGTGCTTGTTACATTCCGGCGCGTCGCGCCATGCGGGTGGAGCCCATGGTGGCGTTGCGCGATGAATAGTAAGAGATTGCCAGAATCGCCGGTTGCCAAAATTGACAATTGAAAATTCTTATCACGGATTTGCGAGGATATCAAATCGTGTGAGTCTGATCTGCGGGAATCCGCGTTTATCCGCGGTAAGAGTTGGTTTTAGCTTGGGGAAGCGCTTCCGCTAGTCCATATAGATGACGTACGAAGTAAACCACAGAGCGCTGGGCAGGGTGCCGCGCGGGCGCGAACTTAGAATTACGTTGTAGTCCTGGGAAACGGGCAGAGCGTCAAGAAATTGGGGATCGCGGCTGTCGGGCTGCACCGTGGCCAGGTAGCGGAGAAAATCCTGGAGCTGCAGGCCGCCGTCATAGCAGGAGCCGGCATAGGAAAGATCAATGTTTTCGCTGTTGAAGTGGCAAGCCAGTGATGCGGCCATGGAAACGGCGCGCTCATAGGCTTCGGGTGAGACGCGTCCGGGCTCAGGATTATCAAAGACCAGGCGCAGCCGCCGTTCGTCTTCGCGGGTGAATTCGCGGACCTTCATGTCGCCGGTTTTGGCGGTGGCTTTCCAGTCCACAAAGCGTCCGGGATCCTGCGGCGTGTATTCGCGTATGCGGTAGAGTTCAATACCGCGTCCGCGGACGTAGGAGACGAATTCGCCGGTGATCATGGGCAGCACGTCAAGAAAATCGTCTGACTCAAGCAGCGCGGGATAGACCAGCAGGTCGCGCTCCAGAGTAACTTTGCGGCTCTTGACCAGAAAGGAAAAAGGGAAGCGCGTGGCCAGGCTGAAGCCGTCCTGGGCATAGTGTCCGCGACGGGGAAAGGCCACTTCAAGTTCCGTGCCAACCATGCTTCGGGGCGCGACAAACGTAAAATACACCGGCCTGGTCAGGATCTTATCGGGCGGCACGGGCGGATCTTTTTTGCGCAGCCTGTAGTCGGGCAGGCGCAGCCAGCGGCGTCGCTTGGGAAAGATAAACTCGGTCCTGGTCCACTCCCAGCGGCGGACTTTTTTCTTTTTGTCAGCCGGGCTGAAAACTTTTACGGAAAACGCCGGCATCCACAGGCGCGGGTTGGTAAGGTTCACGCGCAACTGGAGTGGCTTGGTGGCAAAGACATTTCTGGGGACAATGATGTCCAGCTCCAGCCGTCGCAAGACTGCGGCAGATGCGATGCCAGAAACTACAATTGCCGCGAGCATGGCGGCCAGCACGATAAAGAGCAGATTATTTGCCGTGTTGAGCGCCGCAATGGCAATGACAAACGATACAGCCAGATAGACCATGCCTTCGCGCGTGAGCTCATAGTGAAAGGCGTCTTTTACGCGCGATGCCACAACGCGGCGGGTAAGGAAAGGAACGGTGAGCAGGCCGACAATCGCGGCCAGAAACAGCGCAGACAGCGCAAAGATGGCGGTAACCACGGCATTACCGCGCTCGCGCGCCACAGAGGAAAACACCGCTGCGGTAAAGGCCAGACCGAGTCCGGCTACGGCCATAAAGAACCGCTGCCAGGCTTCGCGGTCAACGCTCTGCCACATCGACTTTAGGTGCTCACGCATCGTTTATTAGCAACCCGGTTCAAGGAACGTAATTGACGTTGACCTAATGCACGTAACACCATGCACGAAATCTGGTTTTTCCAGCCCTAGTGTGGCACAACCGGAGAAAATCCGGGTAGTGCCTAAAGTGTCTTAGTGTCGTGCTGATTTGAGGAAGCTTTCTCAAGAAATTCCAGCACCAGCCGGTTGAAGACTTCCGGAGTTTCCTCGAAGGGCAGATGGCCAGCTCCTTCGATGATCTCCAATTTGCTTCCGGGGAGAGCCTTCAGCAGAGACTCGGCTGATCGCACGTCCACAGCGCCGTCACGGGTTCCCCAAACCAGCAGGGTGCGGGCTTTT
>DASZMF010000560.1:0-1961 GCA_035552035.1 Candidatus Angelobacter sp. | reverse complement strand
AACGCCATTTGAACGCATACGGCAGGAATACCGTTCGCCTTCTCTCTACGCTAGTGGCTAGCCGGCATATTTTGGATCGGCGTCATGGACGTAGCCGAAAGCACCCAGCCTTTTTTGACTTGCTGCCATACTGACACCACCTGCAGCCCCGTCGTCACGGCGGCACCCGTAGCCTGAATCTGCAGAGTGTATGTCACCTTCATGTCCGGCCCCTCTGGCTGCACCTGCAATTCGCCCAGAGAAAAATCCTGTACCGGCGCGTTCTTCCACTGCTCCAGCCAGCCCGCGCGGTCAAACAACTTGCCCTCTGCGTTCACGCCAACAAAAGTAGCGGAGAGATGATGCTCAAAGTCCGCCCACCCTTTTTCCTGAATGGCCTTCCACATTAGCCGCTCATGCTGCTCAGCGCCGGTGGAGTTGGTCCAGGTAGGATGCTTGGGTTCGCCGGCACAGCCGGACAAGAGCAAACACAGACCAACCACAAAGGGCACGAAGGAACACAAAGGCGCAAAAAACGTTGATTTATCGGCGTGGAGATTATTCCGCATGAACAGGACTCGCAATCAAACTAAGGATAACAAAAAAGGCACAAAGCTGAACTTTGTGCCCTTCGTGTCCTTTGTGGTTAAAGGTCTTAGTCGCCGAAAACTTCTTCCTTCTTATCGGTCGCCGGAGCTGCTTTCGGAGCTGCCGGTGCGATCGATCCAAGAGGAACAAAGCCGCCCTGTGGCTCTGGCTTGGGTTCTTTCAGGATGTGCTCACGATAGAGCGCTTCCATCTTGAGGTCTTCCGCGGTCTTCTTGATCTTCTCGTCGCGGGCGCGCAGCTTCTCTTCACGGGCTGTTTTGGCGATACCCAGATCGTCCAGCGTAGTATTGCGGCCGGCCTGTACGTGAGCATCGTTCAGGTTCAGTTTGTGATTGCTCTGGTTCAAGCCCACGGCCTTGCCGCCGGCAAAGATTTCATGGCGGCCGTGCTCTTCATACCACTTGGTGAGCGTGGCCGTCATGTGCATCTTTTCAATAATATTGCGCCAGCCTACGCCGGTGTTATAAGCGCAGAAGCTGATCTCGCCTTCCTGCGTGGCGTAAGGAATAATGCACTGCTCGGTGCGGCGGAAGTCGTAGTTGTAAAGGTCCTGGAACCACATTCCTGCAATGAACAGGAAATTCCAGCGGTCCTGGCGGCGCTTCTTGATGTCTTCAATCGTGCGCTCACCGTCTACTTTGCCGTACTTGGTGTCAGCTTTCTTGGTTGCGCCAAAAGTCTTGTCAAACTTGCGCAGCAGATCAATCAGCTTGAAGTGCTTTGGAGCTTTAAACGGATCGTAGTTCTTGGCCAGGGCCAGAGCCATGCCGAAGACCGAGAGGAAGCGTCCGCGACCTGCGTCGTTTACCTTGGCTACGTCCTGGCCGATTTTGTCGCCATTCAGGAATGCTGTGACGGGAACGGCTTCCTTGGTTTCTTTGTCGATCATCACGGCCATGCCTACGCCGCAATTCGGATGGCAGCCGCAGCTCAACTGTCCCCAATCAGCGCTGGGGCCATGAATCAGGTCAGCCCAGTCAGAGAAGGTGGACATGAATGAGATCGGGAACCAGTCGCGTTTGGGCTCGCCCAGGCCGGTCTGGTTTTTCACGTCATGAGCCAGATGGCTCAGCGTATAGCGCTGCGCCGTGCGGCGGTCGTCAGTAATTTCTTCGTCGCGACCAGTGAATGAAACCGGCTGGAAGCTCAGAAAGCTGATGGTCTTGGGATTATCGAGCGCGAACTGGATAATGCGGCCCACCTGCTCGTTGTTGATGCCATTAATGATGGTGGTGACGGGAACGATGTCGACGCCGGCTTCGTGGAGGTTGTGGATGGCCTGCAGCTTGACGTCAAACAGGTTGCCGACCTTGCGGTGCGAGTTGGCGGCATTGCCGATCCCATCGAACTGCAGATAGGCATAGCGGAGGCCT
>DASZMF010000559.1:0-4600 GCA_035552035.1 Candidatus Angelobacter sp. | reverse complement strand
AGCCGCTCTCTGCGTGGCTGCGCGAGCACATGCCGGCACACAGCGATGCCACGCTTGTCCACAATGACTATAAGTTTGACAACATGGTGCTGGGTCCGACAGACGTTACACAGATCAAAGCCGTACTTGATTGGGAGATGTGCACGCTGGGCGATCCGCTGACGGACGTAGGCGCAGCGCTGGCGTATTGGGTTGATCCAGACGATTCGTCGGAGATGCAAACGATACGCTGGGGACCGACGAATGATCCGGGGATGCTTCGTCGCGCCGCCCTGGCACAGCGCTACGCGGAGAAAACCGGACGCGATCTTTCTGAAATTACTTTCTATTATGCATTTGCCATGTTCAAGCTGGCGGTGATTATCCAGCAGATTTATTACCGCTACTTTCACGGCTTCACCAAAGACGAGCGCTTTGCGGCGCTGGGCGAAGTGGCTAAGACGCTGATGCGGGTGGGCTTGAAGGCCACTGAAAAAACGGGATTGTAACCGGCAGCCGGCTACTCGTGATAACGCACAACCCACTCGGCCACGCAGCAGGGTTTGTTTGCGCCTTCCACTTCTATAGTGGCATTGAAAACCGCTTCCATTCCCTCGGGTAGAACGTCTTTGAGCGACTGCAGGGTTACGCGCGCGCGGATATTGGATCCGGCCTTGACCGGCGAAACGAAGCGCACGCGGTTCAACCCGTAATTCACCGCCAGCCGCAGGCCTTGTTCAAACCCAAATGCTTCATGCATGAAGTGTGAAAGCAGAGAGAGCGTGAGAAAGCCATGCGCGATGGGCGCGCCGAAAGGCGATTCGAGGCGCGCGCGTTCTTCGTCAATGTGTATCCATTGGTGGTCGAGCGTAGCGTCAGCGAATTGCTGGATTCTCTGCTGCGTGATGTTGAACCAATCAGTGACGGCGATCTCCTGGCCGATCAGGTCTTTGAGCGAGGATGGAGAGTTGAGGGTGCGTTTGGGCATATTTAAAAAGAAAACCTACCACGGAGACACGGAGGCACGGAGAAAACCGGGGCTAACAATTAAGAGTTATTGCCGCTGCAGCTTCTATATCGCCGTAAAACTGTTTTGCGCCACAGTATTTTCAATCGTTTTTGCTGCTCTCTGTGTCTCCGTGCCTCCGTGGTGAAGATTTATTTTTTGGTCGCAAATTCCGGACGGATACTTTCCGTTCCCGACCAGTATTTTTTGCGCAGCTCTTTTTTCAGGACCTTGCCGGTACCTGTCCGGGGCAGCGTGTCAATGAATTCAACGGTGCGCGGGCATTTATAGTGCGTGAGCCGGCCGCGGCAGAATTCCAGCAATTCGCTCTCTGTGGCTGTGATGCCGGGCTTCATGACTACCAGCGCGCGCGGCACTTCTCCCCACTTGGCGTCAGGAACGGGAATCACGGCCACTTCATAAATGCCGGGATGCGCCAGCATGGCTTTCTCCACTTCAAGCGAAGAAATATTTTCACCGCCGCTCACGATGATGTCTTTCTTGCGATCGACGATCAGCGCGTAGCCGTCTTCGTCCATGGTGGCCATGTCGCCGGTGTGGAACCAGCCGCCGCGCATCACCTCGGCTGTGGCTTCGGGCTGTTTCCAGTAGCCTTCCATCACACCGTCACTGCGGGCGACGATTTCTCCGATGCTTTGGCCATCGCGCGGCACGTCATTCCCTTCAGGATCGACCACGCGTATTTCAACTCCGGGAATTGCGTGGCCGGTGCTGGCCAGCTTTTCATAGCGGGTAGCCCCCTGCCAGTCGAGCCCCTCCTTCATGCGGGCCGTGGTCAGCACGGGAGCGGTCTCGGTGAGTCCGTAACCGGAGTAGCAGGCACAGCCGAGCTTCTCTTCTACTTCACGCACCAGCGTAGGTGAAGATGCGGCGCCGCCGATGCTTATCCGCTGCAGACTTTTTAGATTGAATTTGGGCCGCTCGGGGCAGTTCACCAGCGCGGTGGCCATCGCCGGGACCACGCTTAGGGATTGCGCGCCTTCACGCTCAATCATGCGAAAGACCTCGGTAGTTTCAAACTTGCGCATCATCACGTGCTTGCCGCCGACGTAGGTGAGCGAATGCGCCACGCCCCATCCGTTGGCATGAAACAGAGGGATGGTGTGCAGTTCCACCGAGCTGCTATTGGTGCCAACATTCACGGCCACATTGAGGGCGTGCAGATAAATATTGCGATGCGTGAGCATCACGCCCTTGGGATTAGCGCTGGTGCCGCTGGTATAGAAAAGTTCGGCCAGGGAGTTTTCGTCCACCTGCATAACGTCTGCGCGGTACGGCGTGGCAGAAGCCAGCAGGGTCTCATAGTTCTGCTGGACCATCCAGGGAGCGTTGGGCTCGAAATCAAGCGGGACAAAAGATTTGACTGACGTTAGATCATTGCGGAAGGACTCAACCAGCGGAATGAACTGCTCTTCAAAGAGGAGCACGGTGGCGCCGGAATCATTGAGTATGTATGCCAGTTCCTGCGAGGCCAGCCGGATATTGAGCGGCAGCAGGACGCCGCCGGCTTCAATCACGCCGTAATAGCCTTCCAGCAGGCGGTGACAGTTCGCGCTGAGAAACGCAACACGATCACCCGGCTTGATGCCGAGCGAGAGCAATGCGCCGGCCTGGCGCGCGGTACGATCAGAAAATTGCGCGTAGGTAAAACGCAGGTCACCGCAGACCACGGCGGTGCGGCTGGGATATTGCTGCGAAACATAACGGAGGAACCGTAAAGGCGTGAGAGGAATAATCATAAGGGACCTTCAGTGGCTTAAGCGCACTGGCCTCCATCCACTACAAGGATGTGGCCGTTGACATACGCGGATGCATCCGACGCAAGAAATACAGCAGCGCCTTTCAGATCATAATCCGTGCCAAAGCGCCGCGCCGGTATATGGCTGAGCAGATAATCTTTTTTGTGTTCAATAACTTTGTCTGACATGTGGGTGGGGAACCATCCGGGAGCAATGGCATTGACCTGAATATTTTTCCGCGCCCATTTAACGGCGAGATCGCGCGTGAATGAAATCACCCCGCCCTTGCTGGCGTGATAAGCAATGGCCTCCACCGCTTCCGGCGGAGCGCCTTTCAAGCCGGAAACCGAAGCCATGTTGATGATCTTGCCGCTCTGCTGCTTGAGCATGACTTTGCCGGCAGCCTGCGCGCAGAGAAAAGTGCCAGTCAGATTAGTCTCCATGACCTTGTTCCACTCGGCCAGAGTCATGGACTCAGTGGGCGCGCCCCAGGAAATTCCGGCGTTATTGATCAAAACGTCAATGCGTTTGAATTCAGAAACCGTGGTGGCGATGAGCTGCTCAACGCTGGCCTGGTCTTTTACGTCGCAGGCAAGAGCCAAGGTGCGAACACCGAATTTTTCCAGCTCGTGCGCGGCTTCTTCGCAACGCTCTTTTTTGCGCGCGCACAAAACCAGACTGGCTCCCATCTCAGCCAGAGCTTCCGCCATCTGGCGACCTAGTCCGATGGAACCGCCGGTAATAATGGCAACGCGGCCGGTCAGATCAAAAAGTTGTTTTACCGTCTTTGAGGCTTCCTGTGCGGACATGAGCGGTCTGGTCTCCTTGAATTTGAATCGTTATGAATTTTTTGGCGCTGTTTTTGGAGCAATGCCTGCCGGCCGGGGAATGGCCCCTGCTTCCCAGGGCGCTTTGAGTTGAGTGCGCCACTCCAGCAATGCTGGGCCTGGGGCGTTCAGCCATAAAGGCATCTTCTGCTGCAACTCTGCAAAGGACGCAGCGCGCATGGCGGCGATGCCATAGGCTTCCGCTACGCGGCAAAAGTCAGGATTTTTGAGATTGATTTCGTGGGTCTGGCCGAACATGGAGCGCTGAAGGAAAGCGATGACGCCGTAAGATTCATCGTTGACCAAGAGAATTTTGACGGGAAGTTCATACTGCGCCAGCGTTGCCAGTTCATGCTGCGTGTATTGAAAACCACCGTCGCCGGCGATGCAGATGATTCTGCGCGTATCACCGGACTGGCGCGCGGCACAAGCAGCGCCGATGGCGGCGGGCAATCCGTAACCGAGTGTCCCTGAGCCCAGCGGGTAGATGAAAGTTCCGGGTTCAAGCACGGAGAAAAACGCAGAGGCCCAGTAATTCAGGATGGATTGGTCGTTCGTTAGCACATCATGGCGATCCATGGATGAACGCAGCAGTTGGAGCGCGGCATAGCTCTCTTGATTTAACGCTTCCAGCCGTTGTGATTCCTGGGCCTTGATTTCAGCGATGTTGCACCATGGCGGGCGCACTGAGATATTTTTGGCGAATGATTGAGCGATGGCGGCGATATCGCCGATGACAAGAGTGGACGGAATTCTATCACCGGGATACGCACGGTCGGCGACCACTTGAAGGTGCGGCGACGGCACCTTCAGAGCGAAGCGGCCGGTATCAAATTCAATGAGGCGCGCGCCGAAAGAGAGCAGCAAATCGCTTTCAAGAAGAACATCCTGCACAGCCCCCAGGCGGGAAATACACCCGAGAGAAAGCAGATGATCACCGGGAAAGATTCCCTTTCCGCTGGTGGTGGTAAAGACCGGACACTGAACAAGCTCAGCCAGTTGGAGAATTTCCGCAGCAGCGGGACGCG
>DASZMF010000558.1:0-2748 GCA_035552035.1 Candidatus Angelobacter sp. | reverse complement strand
AATTATTCAGCGGTTTGTTTGAACAGGAATTTGAAGCCGGCGAAAGCGCTAAAGGGTCAGTCACCTATAAAAAGCTTTGCAAGATCACCACGCCCACGCCCATGCAGACATTCCAGTATGCCCAGCTCACGGAAAAACGTGATCGCAAAGAAGCGCTGGAAGCCTATCAAACCGCGCTGCAGGGTTTTGAACGGCAGAGAAAAGACAAGCTCGCTCTGGCTGCGTGCAAGCGGATTGTGGAGCTCTCTCCCACGATTGAGAACCTTCAGCTCACGGCAGAAAAGGCCGCTGCCCTGGACGAAGGCAAGACCGCTGCTTCCAACTTTGTGCAGCTTGGTCTGCTGCAGGATCAGGAAGCGCCGGGATCGGGCTTCACGTCCTATGAGCGGGCTTACAACTTTGATCAGCTGAATTTTCAGGCCATCTTTCTTTATGGGCGCGGCTTGTTTTCACACAACGCCGTAAAAGAATGTATCGCAGTGCTGGAACCGGTGGTCACACGGGTAAAAGGACTGCCGGAATTGCGGGAGCTTTACGCGCATGCTCTGATGGCGGCCAAGCGTCCTGCAGAAGCGGAGCCTTACGCCTGGGAGTTGTTTGAGAAAGATCCGCAACAGCTGGAAGAAGTGGCTTCACTGGTGGGCGTCTATCTGGATGTGAATGACACGCGCGGCGCGCTGGAGCTGGCGCGCAAACTTGAGCAGCATGAGACATCAGCCGGACGCAGGCGCGAGTTTGTTACCAGCATGTATGAAATGTCTGACCGCCGGCAGCCTACGCTGGGCTTCACGGAATATCTGGTAAAGCTCTTTGATACCGCGAATCGCGAACATGAATACAGCCAGACGCTTCTGAAGCTTTTCCAACTTTATTACGCAGCGGGAAAATACGGGCAGGCCGGCGAGACGCTGGACCGCGCCGCGGAACTAGATCCTTATGAGCCGGGCCACGGCAAGCGGCTGGAAATGCTGCGCGGACGTATTGACGAACAACAGTATGGCCGCATTGCCAACCGGTTACATCGTGTGGCGAATAAGCAGCAGACAACCATCGCACCGCCGGAACAACCAATGCCGGCAGCCCCTGCGCGCGAAGCCGAGCCCACAGTGCTGGAAGATTTTATTCTGCAGGCGGAAATTTACCTGCAATATGGCATGCGCTCAAAAGCGCTGGAGCGGCTGGAGCGCGTTAGCAAATTGTTTCCGCGCGAAGAGCAGAAGAACGAGAAGCTGCGGCATCTTTATATAACTGCCGGTTTCACGCCGGTCTATGAAGTTGCTGCCGCCGTCGCCAAAGCTACGGCACCTCCCGCTCCTGAACCGCCGAAAGCGCAGCCTGCAGCTGCTCCGCCAGCAGCTCCGCCTTCTCGCTATGAAGAGAACGCTGTCGATAACTTTTCCCGTGTCACGGAGATCACGCGCAATATCTATCGCCAGGCCAATGTAAAAAGCGTACTGTTCACCGCCGTAAACGATATTGGCCGCCACTACAATGCCAGCCGATGCGTGGCCGGACTGTGCACCATCGGCAAGCCTCCGTCAGCGGCGCTGGAATATTGCGCGCCCGGCGTCAAGCAGTCTGACGTAATGGCGATCGTGAAATTAATTGGCCTCACGCAGCAACTAGCCATCAACGGCCCGGTTAGCATTCCCAACGCCAAGGCTTCGCGCGAACTGGCTCCCGCGGCGGAGCATGTTCACGCACTGAATATTGAATCACTGCTGGCTGTGCCGCTGATTGATGCGGGCGAGCAGTCTGGCATCTTGATCCTGGAGCAGACGTCGCCCAGACAGTGGCAGCAAACTGACATTGTGGTACTCAGGACCATCGCCGAGCAGATGGTGCTGGCCGTGAGCAACGTCCGCCTGCGCACACTCATGAAGACGCTGGCCGTCACGGATGAAAAATCTGGCCTGCTCAAACGGTCTTCTTATCTGGATGTGTTGCTCTCTGAGGTCCGTCGATCACTGCAACAGAAAAGTCCCATGACGCTCATGCTTCTGCATTTTGGCAAGGCGTCAACGCTGGCCAAGGAAATTGGCGAAGGCCAGGTTGAGAACATGATGCAGCAACTGGGCCAGACACTCGCGACACACATCCGGCAAAATGATGTGGCCATACGCTATGACCTCACGACCATTGCACTGGTGCTTTCTGATACCACAGAGAAAAATGCGTTTTTAGTCGTGGATAAAATGCGCAAGGTCCTCTCACCCACCAGGATCCCCGGCACCGAGCGCGCGCCTTCCATCAGCGTGGGTATTGCGGAAACTGTTTTGCTCGAGCGCTTTGATGCCGTGGATATGGTAACCGAAGTGATCAATCGCGTGGAGAGCGCACTGGAAGTTGCGCGCACGGAAGGCGGCAACAAGGCACACTCACTTGCGCCAACACTCCAACCCAGCGCCATGGGCTAGGAAGCTTTCCTGATCCAAATCTCTATCGCAAACCCAAAAAATGGATCGTCCTGACATGGGCGATCCACCTGCATTAGCATCTGAGGCCACAGCCGCTAACTCAGCTCATCAGTAGAGATAGAGATATATTGTGAGGCCGCCGATCTTCTGGCTGCACCTCACAAAGGGATAAGTGAACGGGGAGCATACGGCGTTACACAATTATGAGTTGAACTGTGTATTTATTTTTTCAGATCAATGGCTGGCGGCCAGCGCTTCTTCTGAAAAGCTTCAATTGCCCAGCCGCATCTGAGAAAAGAAGGCCCGAAAAATAAGGGCCACACAGTTTGTG
>DASZMF010000557.1:0-2193 GCA_035552035.1 Candidatus Angelobacter sp. | reverse complement strand
GCGGCGTAAACGTCTTTGTAGCCCATCACAACGGTGGTGCGTTTCTTGGGCCAGTCAACGAGACGAACTTTTGCGCCAAGAATCATGACGCAAGTTCCTTCAGCGCCGACCAGTGATTTGGCCACGTTGAAGCCGCGCTCGGGAAGAAGTTCATCGAGGCTGTAACCGGATACGCGGCGCGGAATATTCGGGTAACGCTTGTGGATGAGATCAGCGTATTGGTCGCGCAGAATGCGGAGGCGCGAATAGATTTCTCCGCGACGTCCGCCGGCGCGCACGATCTGCTCAAACTCCGCGTCTGTGGTGGGGCCAACGCTCATGCGCTCGCCGTCATAGGTAAGGATGTCAAGTTCTAAAACGTTGTCGACGGTGCGTCCGGCCATGACGGAGTGCACGCCGCAGGAGTTGTTTCCGATCATCCCGCCGAGATTGCAATACTCATGCGTGGAAGGATCTGGGCCGAAGGTGAGGTTGTGTTCGTTGGCGCGATTGCGAAGATTATCGAGCACGCAGCCGGGCTGCACCCACGCATATTTCTCCTGCGGATTGAGTTCGATAATTTTGTTCAGGTATTTGGAACAATCAACAATCACCGCGACGTTGCAGCTCTGGCCGGCAAGGCTGGTGCCGCCACCGCGCGGGAGCAGCGGAGCATTGTGCTTACGGGTGATGGCCACAATTTGAATGACTTCTTCAATCGTTTTGGGAAGAACCACGCCAATGGGAACCTGGCGATAGTTGGAGCCGTCCACGGCGTAGAGAGCGCGCGTGCCATCGTCAAAGCGGACTTCCCCGCTAATGGCGGCGCGTAAATCCGCGGCCAGCGCATCGGCTGCCTGCTTTGCGCTCTCACCCGTCCACACGGTTTCCGTTTTCTGACTCATTGACCCCATATTCATTGACCCCAGACTCATTGGTCCCCTTGGTTATCGCCGCGTTGGGCAGAGCTCTTGCCCTGGGCGAATAGCTGCTTGAAATGAAAAACGTCCGCACTGGAATTCTATTCCATGCGCGGACGCACTTGGTTAATTCGTCAGCCTGATTTTGCTGACTGCTATTTTGGCTTCTCGTCTGTGGGAGCGGCCTCTTCTTTTTGTTCCTGCTGCTTGGCCACTGAGATATTTACCGATCCAATATGGATGGGCGCCTGCATTTTGAGCAGGGCACGCTTGCCTTCCACGATTGGGCCAGAAGGCACAAAGGTGAGCTGCGGTTTTTCTCCTTCCTTACTTAACGCGGCGTCAAGCGCCTTGTTAATGGGAAAGGTGAAATGCGCCGGCTTAAATTCGCCGTGAGTGTGCGAGCGAACGCCAGTGCTGAACAGCGAGATGGTCCCCAGATAATTCGGGCTCTCAGGGTCAGCCTTGGCGCCGGCGGGGAGTCCGAGATAAACCTCCCAGACAACACCGGGCTCTTTTTCTGCCGTGACTTCACCCAGTTCAAGCACCAGAGATTGATTCTGGCTCTGCAATAACTGCCTTTTCTCGCGAACCTGGGCAATATCAATAGGGACAGAAATTTCCTTTTCATTCAGCTCCACCGGAGGTCCCGGCCAGTGAATCAAGACCTGAAGAATCAGGATAGGAATTGGGAATTTGATGAGCTTCAGGCAGTACTCCTTTACCTGTGTGGGCTCTCCTTCATAAGTATAGTTCAACTGCTCGGCGCAGCGAAGAATATCGCAGGCAGTCATGTGGACCTGGCCACCGCTCTCATTGAAGAAGGTGTAGGTGTTGCCCTTCCATGCGGAGTCAGTGAGTGGATCGTGGCGTCCGCCGCCTTGCGCGAGCCAGATATTCCACAGGCGATCGATATTGGAGTGATGCGTGTAAAACACCGGGTCTTGTGCAGCGGTGGGGACGGAGCCCATCCAGCCGCCGATATCGACGTGTACGTTGTCATGCGGATTACTCTCAATTGAGCTTTGCGCGGAGAAATAATCCAGCATGCCCATGCCAGCCGATGGATTTACGTGGGCCGCAGGGAATGAAGCCGTGCCTGCGTTCCATCCGGGACCGCGATTGACCGTGTAAAGTTCACTTCCGCTCACGCGGAACGGCGGAGGCAGCGTGCGCTGCGAAGCTAATTGATAATCCCAAAAAGGCAGGGCCCAGGAAGCGTCACCGGACATTTTGCGGATGATCCGCTCAAACCAGAAAAGATACATGCGATGCCATGACCAGAAGAAATGCG
>DASZMF010000556.1:0-6079 GCA_035552035.1 Candidatus Angelobacter sp. | reverse complement strand
CAAACGGAAGACGAGCTGGCAACGTTTACGAATCCGCCTGATCTGGAAACCATGGCTGCGCTGAGTTCTCAGCCGCCGGAAGCCGGCGCGAAGGCCAAAGTGCTTCTGGTGGATGACAATCGCGACATGCGCGAGTACGTTTACCGGCTGCTGAGCTCCCGCTTTGACGTGATCACTGCCGTAAATGGCCGCGACGCGCTGGAAAAAGTAAAACAGCAACCTCCTGACCTGGTTTTGAGTGACGTGATGATGCCGGAAATGGACGGCTTTGAATTACTGGATGCACTGCGCAAAGACCAGTCCACCGCGACCATCCCCGTGGTTCTGCTTTCAGCCCGCGCCGGTGAAGACGCGCGCATTGAAGGCATGCAGTCCGGCGCGGACGATTATCTGGTAAAGCCCTTTACGGCGCGCGAGCTGCTGGCGCGCGTGGAGACGCACATCAAGTTTGCCCGCATACGCGCTGAAGCCCAGCGAAAAGAATCGGAGGCGCTGCGCGCGGAGCAGACACGCCTGGCAGAACTCTTTAATCAGGCCCCGGCATTCCTGTGTGTGATGCGCGGCCATGATCATATTTTTGAAATGACGAACCCGCGCTATCAGGAGTTGATTGGCAATCGTAACGTGATTGGCAAACCTGTCTATGAGGCTGTGCCGGAATCGGTGGAACAAGGCTTCGTCGGAATTCTTGATAATGTTTATCAGACGGGCGAGCCTTTTGTGGCCAATAGTTTTCCCATAAAACTGGCGCGTACTCCAGGGCAGCCATTGGAAGACAGATACCTGGATTTTGTCTATCAGCCCATGCGCGAGTCCGACGGCAGAATTTCCGGCATCCTGGCTCTGGGCGTGGACGTTACGGAAAGAAGGCGCGCCGAGCAAGCCCTGCTGCAAAGTGAAAAGCTGGCCGCCGTGGGACGCCTCAGCGCGTCGATCGCACATGAGATCAACAATCCGCTGGAAGCAATCACCAACCTGCTCTACCTCATCGACCGGTCGGACGACCTTCCCGAATCGTTGCGCAGCTATACCAGGATGGCGCAACAAGAGCTCTCGCGCGTGAGCCAGATTGCCACGCAGACGCTGCGCTTTTACCGCCAATCCACGGCGCGCAATGCCGTCCGCGTCTCTGACCTGCTTGAGCAGGTATTGAAGATCTATCAAGGCCGTCTCACCTCTGCTGGAGTGGGTGTGGTGCGCGACTACCAAGGCGCTGAGCCGCTGGTCTGTTTTGATGGCGAACTGCGCCAGGTACTTACCAATCTCATAGGCAATGCCCTGGACGCCTCCCGCGAAAGCGGCCCCATCACACTGCGCGAGCGCGAAGCCACTGACTGGCGCACTGGACGCAAAGGCGTACTCATCACTGTCGCCGACCGCGGCCATGGCATGCCGCGCGAAACTGTCGCACGCATCTTTGAACCTTTCTTCTCCACCAAAGGCATTACCGGAACCGGCCTGGGCCTCTGGGTCAGCCTGGAGATTATCCAGAAACACAAAGGCCGGATGAAGGTACGCAGCAGCGATTCTCCGAACCATCACGGCACGGTTTTCAATGTGTTTGTGCCGCATAATGCCGAGTAAAAATTAATCCCATCCTCCGCACTTGCTCCGGAAGATGGGATCCCGCAAAACCAAAAACACCTAAGCCGCTTTCTCATCGAACTTGATCAGCACTTTTGTATAACCGTCGATGCGCTTATCGAATTTGTCATACGCTTCAGGCGCTTCATCAATCGGTATGCGATGGCTGACTATCTTGCTCGGCTTGGCCTTGCCATTCACAATCAGGTCGCGCAGATATTCATTGTATTTTTTTACTGGAGCCTGGCCGCTGCCCATGGTGATGCCTTTATCAAAGAAGTCAGCCAGCGGAAATGGATAAACTCCCTTCTTGGCGTCTTTATCTTTCGCGCCCGGATCAGGCGCAATGTAAACGCCAATCACGCCAATGCTGCCGGTGGCGTTCACCACCTTCACGCAATTTTCCAGCACCTGCGTTGCTTTCTCCCGGTCGGGATCATCGTCTGAACGCGCCTGGTAGCCCACGGCGTCAATCGCGCAGTCAACGCCCTGCATTTTTTCTTCGCCCGGACGCAGCCCTTGCTGTATGCCGCGGTTTCTTTTGCGCAGGGCAAAGATCTGCTCCACCGGATCGCCTTCAGTAAAGTCGATGGGAGTTGCGCCCAGCTCTTCCGCTTTGTCCAGGCGCTCTTGAATACTATCGACCACATAAACCTCAGAAGCGCCTTTCAAAACCGAGCAGTACGCTGAGAGCAGGCCAACCGGTCCCGCGCCAAATATCGCAACGGTTTTTCCGGGAGCAACGGCGGCCAATTCCGTGGCATGAAACGCCGTGGGAAAAACATCTGAGAGAAGAAGAAAATCGTCCTCCCATTGATCGCCCGGCGTTCCCGGCAATTTCAGGCAGTTAAAATCAGCTTGCGGAACCAGCACATATTCCGCCTGCCCACCCTGGTATGGCCCCATGCCGGCGTATCCGTAAGCGGCATGCGCCTGATTTGGATTCATCGTCAGGCAGGCTTCCGTGTGTCCGCGATGGCAGTTAAAACAAAATCCGCAGGCAATATTGAACGGCAGCACCACGCGATCGCCTTTCTTAATGCTTGAGACCGCTTCACCAACCTGCTCAATTACGCCCATGATTTCATGGCCCACCACCGTTCCCTTTTCCAGCGGCGTGCGTCCGTCATACATGTGCAGGTCGCTGCCGCAAATTCCCGTGGTGGTAACGCGCAGCAGCGCGTCATTCGGTGTCTTCAGTTTCGGCTTCGGCTGCTCAGAGACTGACATTTTTCGCTTACCTTCATAGCTGATGGCTTTCATTTCACTCTCCCCAAATAGTTTTTGATATTTCTTACGATGGAGTTTGCGACGAAGCAAGATGCCATCAGTGGAGCGGAAATCGAAAGCTGGATTTGCCTTGTGAACTGGCGGTCATGTCATCTTTCAGTCACTCCGTCTGATACCAGACGGACAGTGGATTCCAGGAGCAGCTACCATCTGAGGATGGCGGCCAAGCCCAAAAAAGCAAAAAACAGGAGCAAAGCTCCCGCCAAAAAAGATGGCACGGCCGACGGCCTATGGATCGCTCCGCGTTACAGCCTGAAAGGCCCGGCCGGCGAGCGCGCCTGGGAAAACCGTCCTGGTGGCGCGCCCAGCAGCGGAAAATATCTTGAACTGGCTGACATTGCCCTGGGCCTCAAGAAGCCTGAACCCTCCTTTAAAAAACGCAAGCTGCCGCTTGCCGGCGAGCACGTTACCAACAAAACCGAGCCTTACTCCAATTAAGCAACCTGCGTTTAGTCTTTGTGTTCGATACCGGACGGACTAAAGGTTTTTCCGGGATTAGGCTATGTGTACACTTCTGCACACTTTCGGAATAGATTTATGTTCAGGGCCCGAATACTTTCGCTTGGTTATGACGATGTTTTAATGCCCGTGCGCTCCATGGTATTGCACTCTGCCGGCTATGAAGTCGTAGAGACCCGCTCCTGGGGAGAAGCCTTGCGGCGGCTCAAAGCTGACCCATTCGATCTTCTTCTGATCTGCCATACAGTTCCACTGGACCAGCGTGAAGCGTTGCTTGAAGCGATTCAACTCGTCAAGCCACGCCTGCGATATCTCTGCCTTACCTCCACGCCGATATACTCCATTCCAACCGACTGTCCGCCGGCCTGCAGCACCGCGCCGGAATTCCTTACCGACATAAGCAAGGCCCTCCATCCCTACGGAAAGGCGGGGATGGTTCACTGATGCAGCAAGACCCGCCTCGTTTCTGGCATGTTCGCAGCCAGCATAATCATGTACTGGTTGAAACGTACTGCCTGGTTTGTTTCAAATTCGTCGGCGCAAGCCGGCTGGCGTTTAACCTGAACCTGGTGGAACTGGCGCATCGCGTTGTGTGCAAGCCCAGCGACCAAACTGACGGCCCAATTGAAACCGGCCAGAGCTAAAATCCGTGCTGGTCTTTTACTGGAACGAATAGCCATGGTCTTCGGCCATGGCTCTCCTTCGTGTCCGTTGTGGTTGAGCTCCTGGTTTTGTCAGGCTGAGGGTCGCAAAATTGATTCCACCCCACCCGGGGGTAGGCGTTTTATTGCAAACAAACGTCAAACCGTGATTCAACAGCCTTATGACAGCCTTGTCGAAGCCATTTTTCTCTCAACTTTCGGGTCTGTTTTGGCTGATTGCTGACTGCTGATCCCTGCCTGCTAAGTTTTCAAAGACCTTGCGCATCCCGGCGCAGCCACATCCTAGCAAGTTTCATGGCAGTAATAAAGTACGAAGTAGTACATCTTGACAAGTCCATGTTCCAGGGGCAGTTTCATTCTCGCGAGCAGGTTTCAATACTTCCCCCTGCTGTTGGCAGGTTAGCGATTTTCACCGCTTGGTGGTGAACAGATGAGCGGTGCAAAAGATTAGTGATGCAACGGATTAGCGGAGCAGTGGATTTGCGGTGCAGGTGGAGCGCTTTTGCGGACTGGATTCTATGAGTGAGCGACTTGGGTGCGCTTCTTCTTTTGATTCATCAGGCTGATGGCGGCGCCAGTGAAACTGGCCAGGCTGCCCATAATGCGGACATCGGTTAGCGTGAAGTGCGTCCTGGGATCATGCGCGGCGATCCAGATGGTCCCTATACATGCGCGGTCAACCACCACGGGAACAATCAGCGCCTCCATAATCTGCGGATCAACATCCAGAAAATAGCTATAGTAGCGTCCCGGCTTAAGGACTAACTGGGTGTCATTGCAGTCCATGGTGTGGCCGCAGGGGCTGAATTTTCTGGGCGTGGTGCCGCCCACTTTATCGTGTAAAACACCTGCCATGGCGTCCCAGTGAAAGAACTGTCCGCCGTCTTCCGCATGCAATACGCTTAGCCCCGCGGTATCCGCGGGGCACATGATGAGGGCCTGCTGCATCAGCGTGGTAAGGATTTCAGCGGGCGTCGTCTGCACCATGGCCGCGATATTTCTCAACGCAGACAGGTCTTTGTCGATATTTGCTTCGCGCGGGACCCGGCCATACAACTCGCTGGTAATCCAAACGTCTTCAATTTTTTCTGTTCGAGTAAGAGAAGCGCCCTTGATGAAATCCGACACGAGCCGAGGACCAAAATGCGAGTTCCCGCCGCCGTTGCTCCCGTTTTGAAAAGGCATTTTGTCCTCGTTTTCCATCGCGCAATGGGCTTATCGTCTTTTGGGGCGGATGTCCGCCGAGCCTATCACGGCCTTTATCGTACCCAAAAACCGCAAGAAAATACTGTCCGGTATCGCACATTGGGCTTTTATTGCCGCGAATCAGAGGGACTTGTGTTCCAATAAATGGATCTACCGGGATAGAGACCCCAAACGATGTTCTAACTCTTACCGATCGGGACTAGAATCCAGAGCAGGTTGTCTGAATTGCCCACCAAAAAGAAAGCCTTAAAAACACAAGACCTCCAGGGGCGATGCCCTGGACATAAGAGTCTGGGACGCCGCGACCGCCAATGGAAGCAGCACGCGAATTCTGTCTCCCATCCGGCCAGAATCACAAAGTAAAAACCCTATAGAGCAAGATGGGGCGACTCACAGCGCGGAAAAACAAACTGTTCTTCCAATCTCCGTTTTTCACTATGTACTTATTCCCTATTGATTCGCTATGACAAAGAAGCTATAGTCCTGGCAGCGCCCGAGGGCGTGAGTTGGAATTGTTCTTTGAAAACTTAGCCGTGAGCACCCGCGGCAGGTTGGCAATCGGCAACCAGCAAGCAACCGAATTCGAGGCCTAAATCAACAGGAAAAAGGGCTTTGACCGCGCGGTCATCGCCCGGTCGAATTGCGCTTCGCCTTTTGTTTGCAACAAAAACAATATGCCGGGTGGGGTGCTGGCTGGTACAGACCGGGGAGATGGCTGACAGAATAGACCGGGGAGATACCTGACACTGCAAAGAGATGGCAGGCGCGAGTAAAACAGAGCGCATGCCATGGAAAATGAGCAGTGTGATGGAAGAGAAGCTGAAGTTTGTCCTGGAGTATCTGGAACAGGAATGGAGCATGAGCGAACTGTGCGAGCG
>DASZMF010000555.1:0-9317 GCA_035552035.1 Candidatus Angelobacter sp. | reverse complement strand
GTCGTAGCGCAAAACGCGCGTGCCGTTTTCCATGTATAAGAAACGCGTTCTGTCTGACGAAACTGAATTGGCAATGCCTACCGTGCCGAACATCAGCGTGGCATTGCAGTTTCCGTGGCAGGCTGCTGCCGCAGGAATGCGCTCCAGACCAATCGATCCGGTATCCGCAAGATACAAATCCGCATTGATAAAGGTAATGCTACGCACCGGACCGCGCCCGGAACCTGCCTTGCCTACCGACTCCACCTGCTGCGTTGCAGGATCGCCAGCGGGGTTGGTGATGCGCCGGATATCGCCGTTGATATTGAAAGCGACGTACAATTTCCCATCCGGCCCCATTGAAACCGACGTGGGTTGAATGGCGGCCAAACCTGCATTCGGCGCGAGTACTACAGCCGAATCAATCGTGGAAGTAACCGGGTTCATGGTCAAACGCCAGACGCCCGTTGCGCCTGTCTGATCAGTGATGTAAACAATGTTGCCGTAAAGTTCCGGCTGGCCATTGGCTTGCGTGAAACATGTGGCCAGATTCAGGGCGCCGGCGTCAATGCGGCAAAATCCGTTGACGACATCGGCGATCCAGACGCTGCCGTTGTAGCGGATGGCGCCGTTGGGCTGATTCACTCCATTGGCAATCAGCGTTCCGGTGGAAGCAAATGCGCTGCCAAAACAGATCAGCGCGAGGGCGGTTACAGCAAGAGCTTTTTTACGCAAGGTCAAGAGAGCCTTGCGGGATAAAACAATGCCGTTGCTGGGGGACTGCAAAGGTAAACGGTACATTTTTTGATTCCTCTCTTTTTTCATTTGTCCCTCAACTTCGCCTTCCGCAAATGGACGAAGCTGAGGGCAATGGCTGCCCGGCCGGGGCAGCCAAGGGGAAAACTTACTGCCGCAACAAGGTGACGCCGGAAGTTGCCGAACCGCCGCCACTGGAGACGATGGTCACAAGATTCGGAGCGTCAATGTTGGAGAAGGTTATGGAGAAGGTGCCGGGAGCCGCGGGAATTGCCGGTCCCATCACGCCTGTCCAGGGCAAACCGGTGGCTTGATTGATAACGTCAAGCGTCACGGTCAGATTCACGTTTGGAGTAATGTCAGTTGCGGTAATTACCAGCCGCGCCTTGGCCTGGCGATAGACCACAGCCGAAATCGTCACGTCATCCACTTGCGGGTTCACGACCACGGTGACTGTGGTGGTTCCTACCAAACCTGAAGCAGTGCTGGTGGCATTCACGGTGAACACAAACGAGGTTGGCCCAGCCAGGGTCGGAACAACGGGAGCAGTGAAAGTTTGGACAGAGCCATCCGCAGCTGCTGGCGTAAGTATGATTCCAGCAGGCGCGATCCACGCATAAGTTACGGGGCCGCCGGCAGGATCAATGGATGTTGCTGTGAGAGTAACCGCAGCACCACTCGCCACCGGATTTGCCGGCGCGGAAGTTGCTGTCACCGTTGGAGGCGTTCCCGCAGGCGCAGTGTTAATCGGCACGATCACGTTAGCGAAGCCGGCAATCGTTGTGTTGTTTCCGCCTACGGTCAAACGGAAAGTTAAGCTTGTGGGAGAAGCAACCACCGGCGCAACAAATGTCGCGATGGGCGCGGTTGGATTGGTGATGGTCACAATCGGCTGGCCGGGAGTTACGATCTGCTCCCAGACGAACGGTCCGTTTGCCGGACTGCTGCCAGCCGAGGTCAGACTCACAATGGTTCCGGTCGCAACTGGCGCGGGCTGATTGCCGGAGGTCGTAACGTACCAGCTGGCAGTCGCGGTTGCCTGGGCCGTGCTGACTGCGCTTTGGCAGCTTTCCGCCGGAGGATTTACGTCAGGAAATGGATTGAGTCCGCCAATCACCTGATTTGAGAATCCGTTGGGATTGCCTGCCACGCCCTGCAGGATATTGTCTGCCGGAGGCCACGTACCAATGCCGTTGACAAGGAATGGAATATCACGGAAGTTGAACGCGACCATCGGATTGCCGATGCCGAGGTTTTCCGCAAAGATGAATTCAAAGTTCGGCGCCTGATACTGGTTGGTAAGAATGTCCAGCGTCGGATTCCACACGGCCGGTACGCTACCGGAGACACCCGCGCCAACAATCATCGCTGCCGGAAGAAAGTTGCCGCCATTCGGACGAAAGCGCCAGCGCCCACGCACCGCACCAGTCGGCGGGCCGGGATCAACTGGGAAATTGGCCGCCCACAGCGGAAGACGAATTGTATCTTTGCCGTTGCAGTCGAGATCGATTGCATACGTATCAATGCCGCGGCTGTCGTCTGTGCTGAAGCCTTCCATCCTGGTACGGATACCGGCTTCCTGCGGGAATGCCGGATTAGCGACACCGCCCGTGCCTTCCAGAATTACGTCAATCGCAACATAAGCTGGGTCAGTGCCGGGAAATGTATAGATGCCAAGATTCGCCGAGATTGTGTGCGCCAGAACATAAGGTGAGCCATTGGAATCGAGCAGGAGCGTTCCTCCCACATCCACCCAATCGCCTACCTTTAGAGGAGCAAATACCCGTGGGTCAGTCGCCGACTGTGTGGGATCACCGTTGAAGCCAATCGGCGCCACGCCGGTAGCCGGGTCGATGACCGGGTCCATGGTGAAAATTCTGAGCACGCCTCCCGCGCCATCATTCGGGCGGTTTTTTCGCGGACACAGAGGATCGTCGCCAATTAAAGGATCGACGCGGGGAACGCAGACCGGGAAGCCGGTCTCAGTCTTGATTGTCGGATTGTTCTCGTCCACCGAGAAGCGTTCATCCTGAACATACTTCGGGTCCCATCCGGCATAACCAACGCTGAACTTGCCCGCGGGATCGCTGACCTGTACGCGCTGGCCGTTGATAATCGCAATGCCGTTGGCGTAATCAAAGCCTTCAATGAAGCCTTGAAAGCCCATGAGAGACGACTGCGCCAGAAACACCAGACCGGAGATATATTCCCCGTTCACAATATTGCCCAGCACCGTGGCCTCATACGTTCCGGGCAATTTTGATGAGTCCGCCAGCGCCATGCCGCTTTCGCCGGCGACGCCTAGAGGATTCAGTTCAAAAACTTCCTCCCACGTGAGCGTGTTTGCCGGGAACTCGACTACCGTATTCGCCGGAACGCGTACGGCTATGCCATTTACCTGGATAAAGCCGCCGGCAGTCTTGCAGCCATCAGGCTTGGGTGGATTGGCCGGCGTGGGGTTCGCGTTGGGCAGACACATCTGGTCCACTGAAGCGAACTCAATGAAGCCAGTCATTTCAAATCCAGTTGCCGGAGGCGCGAATGCTGGAACCACTGCTGGAGCCGGGGGAACAACGGGAGCGGTAAACTGCCCCCATGACGTGGCCGAAGCCACCATCAGCAGCAATACCATGCCCGCCAATTTCAATAATTTTTTTGATTCAGTTCTCATGTGTAAAACTCCTTCCGTCAGACCGCTATTTTTCTTTGCCGGGTATTGCTGTGAAACTGCTTTGAGGATCTTCATTGGTTTGATCCCCCGTTCTTAAGGCCCAACATGTTTTCCAGGAATGTTGGAAATGGCTTGCCGCCGTTCTTGCCCACAGCCGGAATCTGCATGTGGCCATCCAGCGCCTGCCCTGGATGATTGGGATCTTTCTGCACGGGATAACCATTCGCGGAGACAACTTGTCCGTAGGGAACGTTCAGCTCAGGATGATCAAACGGAGCGGCCTGCGCGACCGTACGCTGATCCGTCAGCGCATACCGCAGGAAATCCACCAGATCTTTTTTCTCCTGCAGAGTGAAGTTAATCAGATCAATGTCCGGGTCCATGATTTTCAGTTCTGCGCCGGAGTTGAAATCACCGCCGCGGTTATAGAACTCCACCACTTGCTCCAGCGTGAGCTGGCTGCCGTTGTGGAAGTAAGGAGCAGTCAACGCGACGTTGCGCAGCTGCGGCGCTTTGAAAAAGCCGGTGCGCGCAATATCGTCTGAGCAACTCAGTGGCGACTGCGTAATGCCATCACCCGGCCGGCCCGGAATCATCAGAACAAGCGAAGGGTCTTTGCATACGCGCTGCCGCTGGTTTTCAGCGTGAGAGAGCGGAGCGCCCGCGACCGGATCATTCCCTGCCAGGCCTGCGTCTTCTGCTCCCGGACGCACGCCGATGTGGTAATAACCCGTGTCATATACGCGAATTCCCAGATCGCCCTGCACCATCCGTTCCAGAGGATTAGGAGCAACCGTGTCAACCGCTGCATTTGAAAGTTCCGGGCCACCGTGGCAAACCACGCAACGGCCCTTGGTTTCAAACAGCAACAAGCCGCGTAGCTGTGGCGTTGTCATGGGCGTGGCGCCCATGGAGTAATTAATCCTGATGGGGAACGCCGAGTTAGGCGGAAGATCAAAGAACAGTTTCAACTCGCCGGTGGCGTAGTTGACTGTGCCTTGCGTGATGCCTTCACCGGTAACTGCGCCGTAGCCATCATCAAATGCATAGACAGCCTGATCGCTGAAGTCATTCCGCGGATCAAGTGCGATCACTGAAATGGTGAACGGATCAACATTGCCCGGCAATTGAATGGTGTAAAAGTTCTTTTTGTTATCACCCGTGAGCGTGTACGAGTGCTGCTGTTCCAGAAATTGGTCCAGCGGCGTCTGGTCAGCAATGAGCGTGCTCTCGTACATCTGGATGGCAACTCCCCAGAAGAGCGAGAAGTTGTATTCCATCTGGCCATATTCCAGCGTGTTGCCCGGACAAACTTCAGCTTTTGCGGGATTGACGCTGGCCACCGGGCTGCCATCCGGGGCAACGCACATGCGGCGGGAAAACCGCCACCATTCCGGCAAAAACGCTTTTTGGATCAGCGCCGCGTAGGTGGTATTCAATCCCTTGCTGGGCGCGCCGGACATGGCTCCAAGAACGCTGTCAGTGGGGTCAACCAGTTGCTGCGCCAGCGGCTTGCGGGCGAGCATCTTGCGGCCCACCTGGCGGAAGTCGCGTCCATCGGCTGACATCTCCACCGAACTGAGAATCGGACCCAACGACTGCGAACACAGCGCAGAATTTTTCATCGCAACAAAGGCAAGACCAATTTGTGTGCCCGTGTCATCCGCGATTGCCAGATGCGATTGCTGCTCACGAGCGCCGAATGGATCATTGCCGTTGCAGATGTTCTGCGCGCGGCCGTCCCAGAAATTGCGGAAGTTGAAAACCGCGTTGACTGCGCTCGGCGTATTGCGCCCCGTGACCTTGCGCGTATTGATAACGCGGCCTGCCGCCGCTGGATCGGGATAAGAGAAAACTGCGTCGGGAAGTGAGGTGGTTAATTCCTCGCTCTGGCCAGGCTCACTGTTGGAAGATCCGATCGTGGGAGCCGTTGCTATTCTCGTTTTATATCCAGTGCTATTGCCGGGCGTTATTTGGCTTGAAGGAATTTTGAAATCAGGGCCTATGCGGCCGCCAGGGTGACGGGTGAAGCCCGGTCCGTCGCCTGAATTTCCATCATCACCACGGCGGCGCGGATTGGGCGTATTCCCTGGATTGCCAGCGCCTGCGACCGGCGGCTGAGGGACAATAATGCCCCCCATGACTGCGGCAAAGACACCTTGCGAACCGGCCACATCGTTCAGATCGGCGACGATATTGACTCGATTGTCAGGATTGGAAAGCTTGTGAAAGGGAAAATCGCCGTCATGGTATCCGCCAAATCCAGCGCCCGGAGTGCCGGGATTCAGGAAATGGTTTGGACCCGTAACACCGGCGACCTGCGGCCCAAGATCAAATTTATTGTCGCCGCCGGCCTGGCCCGGATTCAGGGTGTTTGCCGGGCGGCTGTCTGCGCCAGCATTGAAATGGCAGCTGGCACATGCCTGCACGTCGTCGCTGCCGGCCTGCATGTCCCAGAAAAGAGCTTTGCCCAACGCGATTGCCGCAGTTTTATCCGCCAGAATTCCTTCAATGCCGAACACGGGTGGAACAGGAACACTGGAGAGAGCAGCCATGGGGCGGAGCGGCAAAACAATCTGGCCGCCGGCCGTGGTGCTTTGTGCGCGAACATGACCGTAGTATCCAACCCCAGCCACAGTCGCCAGCACACCAGCGCAAATCCGAATAAAGAACAGGGTCCCGGAAGATTTCATCGTTTTTCTCCTGCAAAAAGTGTTGACGCCTGAAATTCACCCATGCAGCCGCCACGCCAAGGGCGGACTCCTGATTCAGCGTGTGAGCACGAGGGCTCATCCGTTGAACGGAGGACGCATCATTGGCCAATTCGCACACGAAACTACGCCTGCGAAAGTGACTGAAATTACATGGGAGGTTAAGCTGCGAAATTCGAACGCAGCGAAGTTGAACCAGACCGGCACCCTGCTAACCCTTGCTGGCAGATGGATCCCAACAAGATGCAGAAATGCGACGGCTCAAAAGAAAAGGAATGCGAGTGTTTACGTTCTGAGAGGAACCACTAACTGTGGCGAGCCCGTGACAGGCTGAGTGGTTAGATGGTGTTGCGATAAGAGTACTGCTTTGCTGACTGGTTCGCCTTCACTCACGGCCGCAAATTGCTGTGCAATCTCAGGGGCCGTGGTTTGGGCTGCCTTTCTGGATGGTGCGCCCAGGTTCATTTCTACAGTGATCGGTGGCGTGTCATCGTCATCGTCGTTATCGACGGCAACTGTAAGCAACGGAGCCACGCCGGCCAGAAGAATCATCAAGCCGAGTAGCGCGCCGCGAACCGATTTGTGCCAGATAGACATAATCCAAAGGGATTCGTACAAGCACATCATGGGGCGGCGGGATTAGAACCCAGTTAATCCGTCATTAGAATCTTTAATCTTTTGGGGAATGGCGATGTTAACGCCGTAGCGCATGTCACAAATTATCTGCTGTGGGTTGAATTGTGGTGCGCTGCTGGGTCCATCTTCCGTTAAGTCCTTCGGAATGATGGCGGGGACGACGGGACTCGAACCCGCGGCCTCTGCCGTGACAGGGCAACATTTTCACGACAATTCAATGACTTAGCAGCATAGCAGGCGCACGGGCGGGACCGTAAAGACTGCTAACGACGAGCTGCTGTTGTGGGATTGTTGTGCAATCAGACAGCTTCCAAACTTCTTCCAAATCGCAAAATGAGAGTCCGGGGCAGATCGTAGCCTGTGCTCCAGATCGGCTGAAACCGCATCCGAGTTACGCTCGGCATGGCCTCTCCGTCCGAGCCTGTAAGCTGGCTGCGCTCAGAGAACGCGGAGAACTTGCATTTGCAGAGCCTTTAACGATCACTCGTGACCGGGCGATAATCGACGGCTATGCTCGGTGGGAACTCGCAAAGGAATTAAAACGCCCGGTACTGCACTGTATCGAGTATCAACTGTCAGATACAGAAGGTCTTCAATGGCTGCTGCAACGACATGGCCGCTCAAACGGTCTGAATGCCTTCACTCGGATCATGCTTGCCTTGGACCTTGAGCATGAGCTTACGGAGAAGGCTCGGTCAAATCAACAGATTGGTGGTCAGCAGAAGGGTTGGTCAAAATTGACCAAAGCTGAGCAGCTGCACGTTCGATCTGAAATCGCTAAAGCTGCAGCTGTTTCGGCGGGAAATGTCACTAAAGTCAAACAGCTCATGGAAGGTTGTGTGCCTGAATATACCGAAGCTCTACATAACAACGAAATGAGCATTCATTGGGCATGGAAACTACGAAATGCGAGCCCTGACGATCAACTCGATGCTTTGGGCCGTCTTCGCTTCGAAAAAGGACTGATGACGGAGATCCGGCAACGTGCGGCTAAGCGGCGAAAGCGAGCTGTGTCAACATCGCAGAATGCACATGAGATTGTGGGCCGGCTGCATGATCTTAGCAGGGAAGAGCTAGACGCTGTTCGAGTGACGATTCTGAAGAGTCCTGAGCCTGGAATCTTTATCACAGAAACATTGGCCCGAATGATCGGATTGGAGCAATTGAGATTATGGAATCAAAGCACCTCTTACAAAAATTCGCCACAGATACGAGAAAGCTTTGGAACAGGGACGCGGTCCGACAGGCGGTCCGCGATAATTTAGACAAAATCACGCAATGCCGCACGCCCCTGCTGGGAGCCGAGATCTACGCCTCTGACACTGAAGTAAGGACGTTCTGTCATACCTGCAAATCCAAATTCTGTCCGGGTTGTGGGCACCGTGCCACTCTTCTATGGCAAAGAGAGCAATGGCGAGCGTTGCCGACATCAAATATTCAGAGCTTTGCTTTACGATGCCCAATGTTCTATGGCCGCATTTTGCTAGAGATCGCCAATTGTTAATTGATGTGGCTGCCCTCGCTGCGTCGGTCATCAGACGTTGGGTATATGCAAGCTATGGTGTTGTGCCACTGATCATGGTGATCCCCCATACGTTTGGTCGACGCCTGAACTTTCACCCCCATCTCCACATACTGGTTTCTGCCGGCGGACTGGACAAACAAGAAAACCGTTGGATCAACTTCCGGTACTTCGATAAATACACACTCATGTACTGGTGGCGATTTGCAGTAAGCAGGTATATGGCTGCGGCGGTAGTAGCAAATGACAAGGAGTCGGGAGAGCTTAACGAAACGTTCAATCGTCAAAGCAAACGGCCCTGGAACATACACATCAAGCGTTTTTCCTCAAAGTCGCATTTCCTTAGATATGCCGGCCGTTATCTCCGGCGCCCGCCGATTGCGGAGCACCGAATTATCAACGTTACAGATACCCACGTTGAATACTGGGCCAACGATCTCAGGCTGAAAGCTTGGGTAAGAATTACAGTCTCTGTCGAGGAGTTTCTCGCGTTGTTAACTCAGCACATTCCAGACCGTTACGTTAACGGCATTCACTACTTTGGTCTATTGTCACCGCGAGCTAAGCATCAGCTCTCCGCCAATGTGTTTGCGCTCCTGGGTCAGGAACAAAAATCTCGGCCTAAACGACTCGCGTGGGCGAGCTCAATTGAGCGGGATTTCAATTACAATCCGCTGATTGATCGACGTGGCCAGCGTATGCGCTGGGTAGGTCGACAGGCTTGTCAATCTGCAGCATGAACCGTTCGCCGGAATGCCAAGAGACCCTCTGCCCTCGGATGAGGATCTTGCGTTTTTCTTGCCGGCTGTACTGCGCCTCTGTGCCTTGCAAACGCTCTCAATAATGCCAAACACTTCGACCACTGCGATGAGAGCGGTTTTTGTTAGTCCCATGCCTGCGTGTTAGCGTCTTGCCTGAAAATGGATTTTTGTTTTTCCTATATATATATATAGGAACACTCTTGGAAGTGGAAAGAGATCCGGCTGGAAATCCGAAGCAAAGCAGAATATCGACATCATTGAGGAAAAAAACAAGCGCGCTA
>DASZMF010000554.1:0-2028 GCA_035552035.1 Candidatus Angelobacter sp. | reverse complement strand
CCATCGCCAACGTTTCTCTTCCGCACATCGCGGGGAGTCTTTCCGCCAGCCAGGAAGAGTCCACCTGGGTACTCACCAGCTATCTGGTTTCCAACGCCATCATTTTGCCGATCAGTGCCTGGCTTTCCACGATCATTGGCCGCAAGCGTTTCTACATGATCTGCGTGGCGCTGTTTACGTGCAGCAGTTTCCTGTGCGGACTCGCCCCCAGCCTGGGCATGTTGATTTTCTTTCGAATCCTGCAGGGCATTGGCGGTGGAGGGTTGCAGCCCAGCGAGCAAGCCATCCTTGCCGACACGTTCGCGCCCGCCAAGCGCGGTATGGCCTTCGCCGTGTACGGAATGGCCGTGGTGCTGGCGCCCGCTATCGGACCTACGCTGGGTGGATGGATTACAGATAATTTCAATTGGCGCTGGATTTTTTATATCAACGTGCCCATCGGACTGCTGTCGCTATTTTTGACCAACCGTATTGTGGAAGATCCGCCATTTTTGAAACAGGAACAAAAACGCCGGCGTAGTATTCGTGCGGATTACGTCGGACTGGGCCTGCTGACTCTCGCGATTGCCAGTTTGCAGATTGCGCTCGATAAGGGCCAGGAACTGGACTGGTTCGCATCGCCTTGGATCATGGGCCTGGTTATTTTAGCGGTATACGCGTTTGCGGTGTGGATCGTGTGGGAGTGGTATCACCCGCATCCTGTCGTGGATATTCACCTTTTCAAGAAACGCAATTTTGCGACGGCAATGTTGTTCAGCTTCATGCTCGGCATCGTGCTGTACAGCACGACGGTCATGATCCCGCAATTCCTGCAAGTGGAATTGGGATATTCGGCGGTCAAGGCTGGAGAAGCCTTGGCCGGCGGGGGATTCATGATGATTTGCATGTTGCCGATTGCTGGGACGCTGGCTTCGCGCGTCGATCCGCGCAAACTGATGGCTTTTGGATTTTTCTCCATCGCCACCGCCATGTACTACATGTCCAGCAAATTCAGCCTGACCATGGATTTCCGCACGGCGCTCCTGCTGCGCACGTTCCAGATGCTGGGCCTTGCGTTCATATTTGTTCCACAAAACGTGTTGGCCTACATTGGCATTCCCCGAGAAAAGAATAACCAGATTTCTTCCATGAACAGCTTTGTGCGCAATATTGGGGGCAGCATTGGAATCGCGCTGATCACCGCTTCCATCTCGCGTATCGGGCAGCAGCGCCGCAGCACGCTGGTCGGGCATACCACTCCTGGAACGCCCGCCTACGAAGGAGTTATGGGCGGGCTGATCCAGGTGCTGAAAGGACATGGCGCAAGCACCAGCGAAGCGACCCGTCAAGCCTATGGAATTTTGGTCGCCACGATTGAGCGGCAGGCGGCGACTCTGGCCTATGTGGAAGTAATTTCGGTCCTCGCCATTATCGTTATTTGTTTGATTCCTTTTCTCCTGATCATGCGGCCCAGCAAATCGGCCAAGGGAGAAACGATGGCCATACACTAGCGTTTCCTTGCCGGTCGATGGAACGCCACGTTAAGATAGCCACCCGGTAGCATAGGCTTTAGCCTGTGCGCCTTTGAACTTCCTGTTATTCGTGAGAATGGAGCACAGGCTGAAGCCAATGCTCCTTCACCAACTTGACTGGAGCGCGTTCCTTTGACCAGGCAATTCATATTCGATCAAGCTGTGCAATCGGAATTGCGCGATGCCAAAGGGGCCTTTCTGCGCCGAGTTGTAAGTCCGTGGAAATCTGCTCTTGGTCTGCAAACGGCGTTCGACACCGGTTGCGGCGTGGGTTATTTTTCAGGGGTATTGCAGGAGTTGGGGCTGCGGGTTGCCGCAGCGGACGGCCGCGCCGAGAATGTTGCGGAAGCGCGCGAACGATATCCTTCGATCGATTTTCGGGTCGCCGATGCCGAGTCCGCTTCTCCCGATTTAGGGACGTTTGATTTGGTGCTTTGTTTTGGATTGTTGTACCACCTGGAGAATCCGCTGCGTGCCATGCGTAATTTGAGGGCTCTGACCGGCAAGATTCTTTTAC
>DASZMF010000553.1:0-2732 GCA_035552035.1 Candidatus Angelobacter sp. | reverse complement strand
CGCCGGGGCATTCACCGATTCGACTTTAGTAATCAGCAGCTTACGCTGCCTGCCAAAAAGTGCCAGTTTTTAGGTTTATTCGCCTATGACATTTCTTGTCGTAGCCATTTTGCCTCAGAGGAGGATTCAAGGCCGTCTCTTTTTGAGACTGCGCAAACATTGATCGCTTTGCGATATCGAAGTGTTAGCCCCGATCTGTACAGCAGTTTCGGAAGACAACCAGGTCATTCAAAAGGGTGGCTATTGGTATTTGGCTCACACACAATCGCCTCAGTAGTCGCGATAATTCCAAAACTAAAGGCATATTGTGGCCTGGATTCGACTGCCATAGGCTAGGTGCATTCTCTTTACCAAAGGCCTTGTAATGAAAAGAAGTCTTGCAGTCCTGTTGCTGTGCTTTGCTGCTACGTTTGCCTCAGCGCAGGCCGGCGATTGCGCCTCGCTCACGCATCAGGCGCTTGAATTGAGCGGATTCAACCAGGCGCTCGATCGCATTACAGACGTGCTTTCTTCACCGCAATTCATGCAGCAGATACGCGGACGGGAATCGGCGGACGAATTCATCGCCATCTTCCAGCCCATCATGGAGAAAGAATTCAACGCAGATTTGTTGCGCAAAGAGATGCAGCAGCGTCTGTCCGCCCAGTGCGATCCTGAGCAAATGGCGCTGACGGTACAACGCCTGCAGACGCCACTGATGACCAAAATGCTTGCCCTGGAAGCGGCCACAAATACTCCGGAAGGCCAGGAAAAACTCAAGAAATATGCCAGAATCGCCAGTAGTTTGCCGCTTACTGACGAGCGCCTGGAAGCGCTGGATGCCGTTGACAATAGTATGGGCGCCAGCGATTTTGCCACCGATACCATTATGGCGGTTATGACAGGATTGATGACCGGCGTGGGTGCGCCGCAGGAGATTGTGACTCAGTTGCAGACACATCGCGGTGACATGAAAGCCCAGATGCAGAACAGCGTTGAGCTTTCCATGAGCGTTACCTACCACGGCGTGACCCGTCCGGAGCTACTGCAATACGCAAAAGAAGTAGGAGCGCAACCGCTCAAAAGCTTTTATCAGCAGGTTGACAAATCCTTTGTAGAGATTGTGCAAGAACGCGCACTCGCCCTTGGTCAGGATCTAAAAGAAGCGATCGCCGCCCGCAAAAATTAGCCGCGGAAGAAGTCTTTAATTGACTGCTTCATTACCTCGCGACCAGTGTCCGCAATGGCTTTGGTCAGTGGAATGTCCTTGGGGCAAACCTGCACGCAGTTCTGGGCAAAGCCACATTCCTGGATGCCGCCATCGCCCATCAATGCCTGCAGACGTTCGTGTTTCAACGCCTTACCGGTGGGATGCTGGTTGAACAGCCGAACCTGAGCGATCGTCGCTGCGCCTACAAAGCCGGTGTCTTCGTTGAACTGAGGACATGCTTCCATGCAGCAGCAGCAGGAAATACAACGCGAGATCGGATAAGCCTCTTCCTGCTCTGTAGGCGTGATGCGCGGGCCGGAGCCAAGATCATATGTGCCATCCACGGGCACCCAGGCTTTTACGGCTTTTAGATTTTCAAAGATCACGCTGCGGTCCACGGCCAGATCGCGCACGATAGGGAATTTGCTGAACGGCTCAATCCTGATTGGCTGCTCAAGTTTATCCACCAGCGCTGAGCAAGCCATGCGCGCTTTGCCGTTGATGAGCATGGCGCACGAGCCGCAGACTTCTTCCAGGCAGTTGGAGTCGTAGGTAATGGCAGTGGTGTTTTTGCCGTCGCGCGTTACGGGATTGGCGGCAATTTCCATCATGGCCGAAATCACGTTCATTCCCGGCTTCCAGGTCAATTCAAATTCTTCCCAGCGCGCTTTGGCCTTGGGATTATCCTGGCGTTTAATCTTGAGAATGACGGTCTTTGCTGTTGCCATTACTGTTTGGTCTCCCGTAAAGAAATAGTCTTCAAAGTGGTCATCACTCCATTCAGGAATGTGATGCCCGCGAAAGCTGCGTACGTCCAGTCCTTATGTGCAATCGCCTGCCACGTCAGCACCAGGGCGACCACAAAAAACGCAATCGATGCTTTTTTATAAAAGCCGGGGGACGAATTGTACGGTTGTTGATCCATTACTTTGCTGCGTCATACCGCCGCTCTCTCAGCGGCAACAGTGAAATATCCACTGGCTCAAATTCAAACTTAGGCTCGTCGGCATCCGGAGCGAAATAAGCTTTAGTGGTCTTCAGGAAGTCTTTGTCATTGCGCTCGGGGAAGTCTGGCTTGTAGTGTGCGCCGCGTGACTCATTTCGCAGCGCGGCTCCCTGCGCGATTACCCTGGAGAGCTGCAGCATGTTGTAAAGCTGCCGCGTGAAAATGAATGATGTATTGGCCCACTGGCTCTTGTCGCTCAGGTTGATGTGATTGAAGCGCTCCAGGAATTCAACGATCTTGGCGTCAGTCGCCTGCAAATTCTTGTTGTAACGGATGACTGTGACGTTGCGCGTCATCAGCTCACCCAGCTCGCGCCACAGGCGGAAGGGATTTTCTGTGCCTTGATTATTGATCAATCCTGCGTTTGCTTCTTCTTGCCGTTTGCGCTCGGCTTCAAATACCGTGCTGCTCACGCCATCCGTTGCTTTGGGAGTGTTCCTGGCGTAGAGCATGGCCTGCGGCCCGGCAATAAATCCGCCGTGGATGCAGGATACAAGCGAGTTTGCGCCCAGGCGATTTGCGCCGTGATAGCTGTAT
>DASZMF010000552.1:0-6888 GCA_035552035.1 Candidatus Angelobacter sp. | reverse complement strand
GCCAGTCCGTTGACCAAGGCGGCAAGCAGCGTGTGTCCCCACGCCCAGGCTTCACTGCCACCCACCAGCTGAAGGCTGATTACCATGTAAATAAAGCGGTGAATCAGCACAAAGGCAAAAGTCATCAGGAAGCGTGAGCCGGGATTATCTACGTCCACTTTTACGCCCAGAGAAGATCCCAGATAGCCGACGATGGTCTTGGAGATTCCAAAGAGGCCGATCGGGTGTCCAGTCCAGGCGTCTTGCAGCGTGCCAATCAGCGCGCCGGTGATCATGCCGGGAATAGGACGCCGCCTTGCGACGGCAAAAAAGATAGTCACCAGCAATGGCAGGTCAAGGACCGTGAGAAACCGTATGCGCAAAAAGACCTGCAGAAAGATGGCCACCACCGGAATGCCGATGGAAACTGGCCAGCTAAACCGATGTACCTCAATCTCTTCGCGCGAAGTTAGTGAAACGCTGCCACTCATAGCTGGGGATTCTCCGGAGTCGGCGTTGGCGTTGCGGGCGCTTCTGTTCCAGGCTGGCTAGCTTTAGGTTCGGTGGTTCCCGGTGAAGTTCCATCCGGGGTGGCCGTTGGAGGCTTAGGCTTTTTCGGTGCAGCTTTTGGCTTGGCCGGTGTTGGAGTTGGTGTCGCACTGCCATTGGCCGCAGGCTGTCCGGCGCTTGACGGCTTCGTTTCTGTTCCCGTTTTCCTGGTGGCCGCTGGCGTTGGAGTCGGGGTAGCGGTTCCAGTGGCTGGCGGCTTCGCTGACGGGGTTACGTTTCCAGTTTTTTGTGCAGCTCCAGTACCAGCAGGTTGATTTGTTTTCGCCGGACTCGGCGAAGCTGTAGCAGCGGGTGCGCCCGTTTTTGCTGCGGCAGGTGTGCCTCCCGGAGTCTTGGGCGCGTTGGGATCGACTTTGGGAATACTGGGAAGTCTCTGCGCCAGAATGTCTGCAGCACGCATGGGCGACGATCCACTGGCCACGGCCGGAGCAGTCTCTTCCGCAAGCTTGGTCACAACCAATACTTCTTCCAGTCGCCGGAGGTCCGCGGCTGGCTTGATTCTGATGGCCAGAAAAGGATCGTTCTCCTTGTCCGGCACTGCGCTGACCACCGTACCAACCGAAAATCCCTTGGGATAAATCCGGTCGCCGCCGCTGGTAATTACGTGGTCGCCGGCTTCAATCTGCTCGTCGGACATAATGCCCTCGATCTGGAGTTCGCCCAGGCTCGTGCCTTTCACAATGCCTTGCAGACGGGAACGTTCCAGGATCACACCGGCGCCACTGTCATGGTCATTGATCAGCAACACCTGCGAGCTTAGCGGAAAAACATCCTTGATTTTGCCGACAATTCCATCCGGGGTAATTACGGCCATATCCTGCTTCAGGCCGTCATGCGATCCCTTGTCGATGGTGATGAGCCGTGACTGCTCGGTTCCGCTGGTGGCGATCACCTGCGCGGGAACTGTCCTGGAAACATAACGTTCCTTGAATTCCAGCAAGGCCTGCAAACGACGAGCCTGGTCGGCATCCTGTTTGAGCTGGACCTGCTCCATCTGCAGACTGGCAACTTTCTCCTGCAAATCGTGGTTTTGCCGGCGGACGCTCCGCAGGTCAGCATAGTTATGCCAGCCATTGCGGAAAAAATGGCCGGTATTGATAAACATTTTTTCTATCGGGGTAAAGGCAGTCACGGTCCAGACGCGAATCAGCGGCGTGCTGCCGCCTGAAGCCTTGGCGGTTTCCGGGCGTTTCACCTGCGTGGCCAGAGCGACCACCTGAATGATCACAACCGCCATGAGAGCCAGCGGGTTCTTATACCGAACGAAGAAATTTTCCATGACCTGCGCTAAAAGGAGGGCCAGAAGAGGATGGACTTACCAGGTCAATCCCCGGGTTAAAAAGACAACGTTAAAAAAGACAACGTTAAAAAAGTCTAACCAAGCAAGGCCTTGCAAAAGCAAAGCCTTCACTCAATCAAACTTTTACTCAATCGAAATCTTTCTCAAGAGTTTGAAATCGCTCAGCATCTTTCCGGTGCCCAGCACCACGCTGGCCAGCGGATCGTCAGCAATGGAAACCGGCAAGCCGGTTTCTTCGCGGATTCTCTTGTCCAGATTTATCAGCAGCGCGCCGCCACCTGTAAGCACAATGCCGCGGTCGCTGATGTCCGCGCTCAGTTCCGGCGGTGTGCGTTCCAAGGCCACGCGAATCGCGTTCATAATGGTGCTGATGCACTCGCTCAGCGCCTCGCGAATTTCGCTGTCATCAATGGTAATGGTCTTGGGCACGCCTTCAATCAGGTTGCGGCCTTTGATTTCCATGGTGAGCGGCTTGTCCAGAGGATAGGCGGAGCCAATTTCAATCTTGATGGTTTCGGCGGTACGTTCGCCGATGAGCAAATTGTATTTGCGCTTGAGGTAATTCATGATGGCTTCATCCATCTGATTACCGGCCATGCGCACGGAGCGCGAATAAACAATACCACTGAGAGAAATCACGGCGATGTCAGTGGTGCCGCCGCCGATATCCACCACCATGTTGCCGCTGGGCTCAGTGATGGGAAGCCCTGCTCCAATGGCGGCCACCATGGCCTGCTCCACCAGATGCACTTCACTGGCTTTGGCGCGATACGCTGAATCCATGACCGCGCGCTTTTCCACCTGCGTAATTTCTGAAGGCACGCCGATCACAATGCGCGGATGCACCAGCATCTTGCGGTTGTGGGCCTTCTGGATGAAGTAATTGAGCATCTTCTCCGTGACCTTGAAGTCGGCGATCACGCCATCCTTCATTGGCTTAATGGCCACAATGTTTCCCGGTGTGCGGCCCAGCATCTCTTTGGCTTCCTTGCCTACGGCCTCCACTTCACCGGTGTTTTTGTTAATGGCCACAATGGAAGGCTCGTTCACAACAATGCCTTTGCCCTTGGCATACACCAGCGTGTTGGCTGTTCCCAGGTCGATCGCGAGATCGCTGGAGAACATGCTGAAGAGCGAGCGCAAATTATGGATGCGCGAATTCTCTGACTTGAAACCGTTTTTCGACATACCAGATTCTTTCTGTCTTTTTTTATAACTTCAGGTTTTGATTACTTCGGTAAATTCCAAACTGATTTTAGGTCGTGGACAAATTCTGTCCCAAACGACTCACGACTCTTGCTTCAATCTTTTCTCGGGGGACTAATACTGTCCTACAAAAATCGAAACGGCACAATAAGCGATTCTACTGTATAACGACCTGCTTGGTTACTGTATTCACCCCGCCTTTCGCATCCTGTGCCGTAATCGTAATCAGGTTCTCTCCGGTGGGCAGCGGGTTCGTAAAATGGTGGAACGCGCCATCGCCGCCCACCACGGCCTCAGCGCCGTTTACCATCACGCGCGCGCCCGGCTCAGTTTTCCCTTTTACCTCGATTACATGCCCCATCTGGGTAAAATCATTAATCTCCAGCGCCAGGCTCCCTGTACCTTTGGGGACAACCGTAAACTTATAGGTTTCACTGTCAATTGACTCCTTGCCATCCGGGCCAATTGACCGAACCTGCCAGTAATAGATCCCTTCCTGAAGGTCTGTAACCAGAACCTGCGTTGCCGGAGTAGGGTTATCTACAATCAGCGGCCCTAGAAAGGACGCTGTCCGGGATATCTTGATGTGATATTGCTTCACGTTGTCCACGGGGGCCCAGGAGAAGCTCAGGCCTTTGGCGCTGGGATCCAGGAATACGTTCTGGAACGGAGCCGGAGAAATCAGGGTTGGCGGCTCCAGCACCTTGGTCTTGGTCATTTCCTTTGACTTGTCAGTAAATGAAGCCTTGGTGTAACTCTCCAGTGGAATCGTCTGTCCGCCGCGCGCTACTTCGCCGGAGCCTTTTTTGACCAGAATCTCATGATGATCGGCGCGCAGGTCGTTAATGACCTCGGCAGAGGTCTCTGAAGCGAGCGATGCCGTAGCGTCATTCACAATCACCTGTGATTTTGATCCGCCCTGCAACGCGGACGTGGCCAGTTCGACCGTGCCGGTGGTTACCTGCACCGAAACCTTAGTCTGCTGGGAGGCGTTGACCGAGTTTTCCTGGATGGTAATCAACGAGTTCGGCTTTACCGTGTAATTGGTGCCGTCAGTAAACACCACCTTGGCCAGCCCTTCAGGCGAGGTCTGCACCACATCGCCGCGCTCCAGCGCCAGGGAGTAGTCTGCAATCAGCCAGGTATTGGTGCTCGATTTTCGAACACGCACATTGCCATCAATATTCGTAAAGTGGGCCTGCTGCGGGCCGGGTTCCGTGCCGGGGCCGCTTCCACTGGCTCCGTTGACTACACCCATTTTGGCCAGGGCTTTACCCAGACCGATCTGGCCGGAGAGAATCAATCTATTTGCAGTATCAGGGAAAGCAAAGTACAAAACCACGCCGGCAAGCAGAAGTACGCCAAGCATCCCCATGAGAACACTGCGATAGGTGATGGTGACGTAAGAAATCTGAAAGGCGGATTTTCGCTTTTGTGCCACTGCCTTGAACTCTGGGGAGTTTCCAGTTGGCTACAGATTATCACAATCGTTGCGGCCTCTAGATGGGTCCCCAATGCCACGACTAAGCATTTTGACCACATTTACAGCGGTCAAAACTCTTGCCGAATGAGTAATTAAAGCAGAAACCGCGCTCTCTGGCAGTAGCCATGTTGGTTCTGGTGCTACCACAAGGTCATGACCCGGACTTGCCAGCTTCGCCGGATTGCAAAGAATGGCCCTCAGGCCCCAAAATTAGGTGATGCCATCCTCAACTGGACCTCGCTCTAAAACTCTTGAGCAGTTGCTCGAACGCATAAAAGCACGCACGGCAAAAATTGGAATCATTGGACTGGGATACGTCGGCCTGCCCTTGACCCTGCTTTTTACTGAAGCAGGCTTCCCTGTCACCGGCTTTGATATTGATCCGGAAAAAGTTAAGGCCCTGAATAATGGCCGGTCCTATATCTATAGGATTCCCGAAACTGAGATTGCCGCCGCCGCCGCCAAAGGCTTCTGGGCCACGGACGAATACACTCACATCAAAGACATGGATGCCGTCATCATCTGCGTGCCAACGCCGCTGAACGAATACCACGAGCCCGATCTCAGCTATATCCGCGAGACCGCCAAGGCCATCGCGCCCCATGTGCATGCTGGACAGCTGGTGGTCCTGGAAAGCACAACGTATCCCGGAACAACGGAAGAAGTTTTAATCCCGGTGATTGAAGCCGGCAACAAAGCCGGACTCAAGGCCGCACGCACCGAGCAGGACGATCCGGGAAAAACTCTTCTCGTCGCCTTTTCTCCCGAGCGTGAAGACCCGGGCAATGACACGGTGGCGCGCAAAGATATTCCCAAGGTAATTGGCGGCATGAATCCGGCGGCGTCTGAAATTGCCGGCGCTATTTACAACTCAATTTTCAACCGCGTGGTTCCCGTCTCCAGCCCGGCCGTGGCCGAGATGACCAAGCTTCTGGAAAATATTTATCGCTGCGTGAATATTGCGCTGGTGAATGAGCTCAAAATGCTCTGCCTGCGCATGAACATTGATATTTGGGAAGTGATTCGCGCGGCCTCTACCAAGCCGTTTGGCTTCCAGCCGTTTTATCCCGGGCCGGGACTGGGTGGACACTGCATTCCGGTGGATCCTTTTTATCTTTCATGGAAAGCCAAGGAGTTTGACTTCCACACACGCTTCATCGAACTGGCCGGCGAAGTGAATTCTGCCATGCCCTTTCATGTTGTCGATGCCGTGACTGCCGCGCTCAACCAGCACAAGAAAGCGCTGAACGGATCAAAAGTGCTGGTGCTCGGCGTGGCTTATAAACGTGACATCGACGATCTGCGCGAATCTCCGGCGCTGACGATTATTGAAGAGCTGCAGAAGCGAGGCGCGGAAGTTTCCTACAATGATCCTTATTTCCCCAAAGTTGGACGAGGCCGCAAATACAACCTGCAGATGACCTGCGCGCCGCTGGAAAAGCTGGGCCAGTATGATTGCGCGTTAATCGTGACGGACCATACCGACTTCGATTACAAAAAAATCGTGCAGGAATCAAAGCTGGTGGTGGACACTCGCAACGCGACGAAGGGGATTAAGTCAGAGAAGATTGTGCATTGCTAGAACACCAGCATTTAGCGATTAGCCGTTAGCAATTAGCTAAATCAAAACCTTTTCGCCGCTGATTTACGCAGATGGGCGCTGATCAAACAACTTAGCCGCGAATTTCGCGAATGAACACGAATCAAAAATTGATTCGTATTTCGCGCTAATTCGCGGCTGAATTTTGTTTTTGCTAAATACTAAGTACTAAATACCAACTACTTTTCTTATATCGAGCTCATGTTCGACAAGAACTGGCTGTTCGATGGCGTCTTGCCCATCTTATCGATCAGCAGTTCCATGGCTTCTACTGGTGAAAGCGGGTTTAGCACGCGGCGCAGCACCCAGATGCGCGCCAGGTCTTCTTTCGCAATCAGCAGTTCTTCCTTACGTGTGCCGGAGCGCTGAATGTCGATGGCCGGGAACACGCGCTTATCAACCAGTTTGCGGTCAAGAATGATTTCCATGTTACCCGTACCTTTGAACTCTTCAAAGATCACGTCATCCATGCGTGAGCCGGTTTCTACAAGGGCGGTAGCTATGATGGTCAAAGACCCGCCTTCTTCAATGTTGCGGGCCGCGCCAAAGAAACGCTTGGGCCGCTGGAGCGCGTTGGAATCCACGCCGCCGGAGAGCACTTTGCCGGAGGGCGGAACAATGGTGTTATAAGCGCGCGCCAGACGCGTGATGGAGTCGAGCAGGATGACTACATCGCGTTTGTGTTCCACGAGGCGCTTGGCTTTTTCAATCACCATTTCTGCTACCTGAACGTGGCGGGCTGCCGGTTCG
>DASZMF010000551.1:0-3637 GCA_035552035.1 Candidatus Angelobacter sp. | reverse complement strand
GCTTCAGCGGTAATTAACTCGCCGGCGGCGACCAGGCATTCCTTATTCGCCAGCCCAATTTCTTTTCCAGCGCGCACCGCCTCATACGTGGCTTTCAATCCCGCCACGCCCACAATCGCGCTGACTACAAAATCAACTTCCGGATGCGTTGCGACTTGAACTGTTCCAGCCTGCCCGTGGACTACTTCAATTTCGCTCAGCCCTTCCGCCTTGAGCTGCTTGCGGACTTTTTCTGCGTCCTGCTCTGATGCCAGCGACAAAACTTTCGGCTTCCAGCGGCGTGCATCTTGCAACGCGGCTTCAGTGTTGGAGCCCGCAGCCATTGTCCAAAGCTGAAAGCGCTCAGGATTGTTCTCAATCACGTTGAGCGTGCTGCGTCCGATAGAGCCTGTAGAGCCGAGAATGGCGATGCGTTTCATGGAAAGAGGTTAATCACTTGCGTGTTAAATTGACCGGTTAATTCGGCATAGTACCATACGACCGGAATTGCGAAGAGAAGGGCATCGATGCGGTCAAGAACACCACCGTGGCCCGGCAAAATGGTTCCAGAGTCTTTCACTCCCGCGCCACGCTTTAAAGCAGATTCAAACAAATCCCCGAGCTGGGCTGCAATATTTGTGATCAAGCCAAGAACAATGATCTGCGGAAGACCTAAAGGCGATGGCACCAGGATGGACGTATTAGGTTCATGAGTAAAAAAAGCATTTAACGTTTCGCGCCAATGAAAGACCAACAAGGCAATTCCAATACTCGCAATGACCGAGGCGATGGCGCCTTCCCAGCTTTTGTTAGGACTCACCACCGGCGCTAGTTTGTGGCGTCCGAAATTCTTCCCGACATAATAAGCCGCTATATCGCCGCCCCAAACCGAAAACAAAATGAAAACAATAAGATATTCATTCCTTGGCAGATGGCGAAAACGAATGAGCAACCCAAGGGAGACCGCGATATACAGAATTCCCAAAAGAGACATTGCCGCTGCCGGCACAGCCATTCGCATCTCTTTTCGAAGCACAACCGGGACGCCAAACACGACCGCGAGCAGATAGCTCAAAGCTATCAATGACAGAAACCCTTCTGACAGCATCCAGCTAGTCCAGCGATAGTTATACGCTGTGAATGCGAGCACAACGAGGATTGAAACCAGATATGTTAGGCCGCGAAATGGCTTCATTCCATAGGCTTCTGTCACATCAAGATATTCGCGCAGCGTAAGAATAATGACAGTTGCAATCGCCAGAACAAAAACTGGCCACGGTGCTTTGAACAGAAGCAGCAACACCACCGGCACAAGCGCTACCGCTGTGAGTACGCGTTTCATCTTTAGTTAGCGCCGCCGGGAGTGGGTTCATTCAGTCCGCCGTAGCGGCGCTCGCGCTTCTGGAATTCCTGCACCGCTTCCAGCAGATGGAATCCGCTGAAGTCTGGCCACAGCGTTTTAGTCACGTAGATCTCTGCATACGCCGCCTGCCACAGCAGAAAATTGCTCAAGCGCATTTCACCGCTGGTGCGGATAATCAAATCCAGTTCCGGCAGATTGTTGGTGTACATGTGGCGATTGAGCGATTCTTCGTCGATCTTTAAATGTTCCATGCCGCCATTGTTGGCTGCGGCGGTCACCATGGCTTTGCAGGCATCCACAATTTCTGAGCGCGAACCGTAATTCAGCGCCAGCGTCATTACGGTGCCGGTATTTTGCGCGGTCTGCTCTTTGGCCCAGGCCATGCGCTCCTGCACTTCCTGCGGCAGCATCTGGCTGCGGCCTATAAATGACAGGCGGACATTGTGGCGATGCATCAGCGGTAGCTCGTTCTTAAGATACCGATGCAGCAGCTTCATCAGAAAGTGGATTTCCGTGGCCGGCCGGCGGGTAAAGTTTTCTGCCGAGAAGGCATAGAGCGTGAGCGCTGGCAATCCAATATTGGAGGCCGTTTCCACTACGCGGCGCAGTGCGTCCACGCCTCGGCGATGGCCGGCAATACGCGGCAGATGGCGGCGTTTGGCCCAGCGGCCGTTGCCGTCCATGATTATGGCGACATGTTTAGGGAACTGGTTTGGATCGAGCTGGCTGTAGAGTTCAGCTTCTTTTCGGTCCAGCCCTGAAGGAATGGTTCGCAAAACGCCTCTCAATACCCTTCCACGCTAGCATAGCAGCTCTGGCCATGCAATTTTATGAGCCAAAGGTACTGAGGGCAAAAGCCCCGGTTCTGATAAGATGTTAGTATTCTGACCTTAGTATCAGTATCAGAAGATATCAGATATAAAGACACGGTAGCCCGCTCGCGGGCAAGCCTGAGTTGAAGCAAAGGTCCAGAAGCCAAAATATGGTTTTGCGCGGGATTCGCAAAGGCCAATTCGAGAATGGCAAGCTGGTGCGGGTAATCGCACTGGTCTGCGTGCTGCTGGCCCTGGTCATGACCGGGGTGGAAGCGATCCACGCCCACTCTGAAAACGCCCTGGCCACGAACTCTGCTCCTTGCGCCATCTGCCTTACCGCACACGCGAAGGCCCCTACAGTTACTGTCCAGTTGTTGCCGCTGATTTACACGGTTGAAACCGTGGCTGTTCCTTATATGTCGCAGGGCAAGAGCGCCACTGCTGATCTCACGCTGTTCATCCGTCCGCCTCCCATCGCCTAATCAGGCAATCCATTCCATAGTCAGGTCTATACAACTCCAAATATTGGGAGGGGAACGATGTTTCGGGTCCTCTTTGTATCAGTTTTTATGCTGCCCCAATTCTTATTGGGTCAGACGACAGTTCCATTAAGCTCTTCGGGATCTTCGATGCCTGCGCCTCAGGCGACGCCGCAGACAGGCCAGTCTGCGCCTGCGAATACGACTGTGCCCAGGGTCGATGGCTCAAAGACTGGCCGGCCCGCAGCGATGCAGATTACGCTGGAGCAGGCCATTGATCTGGCGCTGAAGAATAGCCCGGCCATCAAGGCGGCGCGCACGCAGATTGAGCAAAATAAGGCGCAGGAAATTACCGCCAACTTCCGGCCCAACCCAGTGCTCTCCTTTGACTCGCAGTTTATCCCGGTCTTTACCGCAGATTTTTCCGCTGACACGCTGAGCAACCTGCAGCAATTTGATATCGGCGTGGGCTATCTTTTTGAGCGCGGACACAAACGCCAGAATCGCCTGCAGGCCGCCAAAGACCAGACTGCCGTCACCGTGGCCACGGTGGCTGACACCGAACGCGCGCTCATCTTTAATGTGTCGCAACAGTTCATCAATGTGCTGCTGGCAAATTCCACCTTGCAGTTTGCGCTGGAAGACCTGAATAGCTTTCAATCGACCGTCAATATCAGTGACGAACGCTATCGCGCGGGCGACATCAGCGAAGGTGACAATCTAAAAATCAAATTGCAGCTGTTGCAATTTCAGACGGACGTAAGCTCGGCGCGCGTCGCCAAGGTACAGGCGCTGGGCAGTCTGCGGCAGCTGGTGGGCTACGTCAATCTTCCGCATGACTATGACTGCGCCGGAGACCTGGACTACAAGCCGCTTACCGCTTCGCTGCCGGACTTGCAGGTAAAAGCGCTGGCTGAACGCCCTGACCTGAAAGCCGCGCAGATAGGAATTAAGGCCGCCAACAGCCAGATCGCACTGGCCAAGGCAGACGCCAAGGTGGA
>DASZMF010000550.1:0-3210 GCA_035552035.1 Candidatus Angelobacter sp. | reverse complement strand
ACTCTCTGAGGATTTCGTAAAAGAGAACTTCAGCTTTTACGGCCAGTATTTGAGCGGACAGAAAGAAATCCAGGTCCGCTGGAAACGTTGCGTGCAAACCACTGACGGCCTGCTGGGTGAAGCGCTCGGCAAACCCTATGTGGACGAAACCTTTGGCGCTGACGGCAAAGCGCGCATGCTCACAATGGTGAATGCATTGGAAGCCTCACTAGGCCAGGACATTGAAGGCCTGGAATGGATGACGCCTGAAACCAAGAAGCAAGCCATCGTAAAGCTGCACGCAATCACCAACAAGATCGGCTATCCCGACACCTGGCGCGATTATAGTTCAGTAAAAATTGTGCGCGGCGATTATCTGGGTGACGCGCAAAGGGCCCGTGCTTTTGAGATCAAGCGCAATCTCAACAAAATCGGCAAGCCCCTGGACAAGAAAGAGTGGGGCATGACGCCGCCGACTGTAAATGCTTACTACAGCTCCGGCAACAATGACATTAATTTCCCGGCCGGCATTTTGCAGCCGCCGTTTTTTGATAAAGACGTGGATGACGCCGTGAACATTGGCGGCATCGGCGTGGTGATTGGGCACGAGCTCACGCACGGCTTCGACGACCAGGGCAGCAAGTTTGACGCCCAGGGAAATCTGACCAACTGGTGGACTGACGCGGATCGCAAGGAATTTGAGAAGCGCACCACCTGCGTGGCCGATGAGTACAGTTCGTTTGTCGCAGTGGATGACGTTCATCTCAACGGGCGGCTGACACTTGGCGAGAACACGGCAGACAACGGCGGCCTGCGCATCGCGCTGGCAGCACTGCATGAAGCCATGGCCAAGGGCGATAAAGTGGCCCCGGAGAAAGACGGCTACACGCCGGACCAGCGCTTCTTTATTGGCTTTGCCCAGGTGTGGTGCCAGAACGCCACGCCAGAAGTCTCACGGCTGCTGGCCAAGACCGATCCGCATTCACCGGGTGAATACCGCACCAACGGCACTCTGCAGAACAGCGCGGACTTTGCCAAAGCGTTCGGCTGCAAGACCGGCCAGAAGATGGTCAGCGATAACGCCTGCCACGTCTGGTAAAACATTCGCTCAGCAAAAACTTCTGCCGCATCTCTTATATATAAGGATGCGGCAGTTTTTTGTGTGCCAACGAATTGTTTCCTGAAGACGTGCTGATTGCGAATATCTTTTTTATGTCTTCTTACATGCCTCGCAGGGCCGGGGCTACAGGCTTCCGAGCCGCGCGCAACGCCGGAAAAAATCCGCCCAGGAGGCCCATGAAGAGAGAAAAGATGATTCCCACCCCCAACAGGCCCGGTGTTATACGGAAAGCAAATGCAAGATGGGAAAACGTCTGCCAGTTCATTGCGCCAGTGGTGAGCCCGTTGAGCGGAAGCACGGCAATGGCGCCTATCAATCCTCCGACCAGGGAAATAAGCAGCGCTTCAATCATGAAAGAAAAGACGACGCTGCCGGAGCCAAAGCCCAGCGCGCGCAGTGTGGCAATCTCACGCGAGCGCTCAGACACAGCGGAATACATGGTGTTTAAAGCGCCAAAGACTGCGCCAATGCCCATGACTGAAGCAACCATTCCGCCCAGAACAAGAATGAGCGTGGTCAGTGTTCGTGATTGCTTGGCGTAATACTCAATCTCAGGAGTTACGTCCACGGTAAGCCGCGGATCGGATGTGGCTGCATCTTTAAACTGCTGGAGCGAAGCCGGAGAATCCAGATGCACCGTCAGCGATTGATAAATATTCTCTGGTCGGTGATAAATCTGATTGAGCACGTGCGCGTCACACCAGACCTCGGAATCAAAAGCTGATCCGCCCGCATCAAACACGCCCACCACATGCCACGTGCCGCCGCCGAACTTTACTGAATCCCCAATGCCCAGACCGGCATAAGTTTTGTCCACGTTGCGGCCTACCACCAACTCAGCCAGACCGGGCTGAAAGAACCGCCCTTCCACCATCTTGATTTTGCCACGCACGGCCAGCGCCTGCGGAGAAACGCCGCGCACCTGCACATTCGCGTCAGTCCCCGTGGAAAGCAGCGGGAAGGGAGCAATCACTACAACTTCCGGTGTAACCAAAGGTCCGGAGCTGCCATGGGCCACGCCGGGAAAATCCTGCATGATCTTTATCTGGTCCAGAGAAAGACTACTGTCCATTTCAGATGTAGAGCCCGCGCGGCGGACCATTGCGTTGTCCTTGGAGCCGGAGGAAACCAGGGTCGCCTTGAATCCAAAGGCAAGCGAGAGCATGGCGATAAATACGCCCACGGTGCCGGCAATGCCCAGCACGGCAACCACGGCGGAGGTCCAGCGCTCTTTTACGCTGCGCAAGTTGTAGACAACAGGTATTGCCATATCAAACCCTCCGTAGTGCGTCGACGACGCGTAAGCGCATTGCGCCAATGGCCGGAATGATGCCGCTGATCATGCCTACGATTACCGTTAGCGCCAGCCCGGCAAAAACTGCGGGCAACGGCAGGAAGAAGAAAGGCAGCAGCCCGCGCGTGGGATCGCCGAGAAGGCTCACAACCTTGGCCAGGCCCAGGCCAAGCAGCCCGCCGATCATCGCAATCACCAGGGATTCAACCAGCACAAAAAAGAGGACAAAGCGGTCAGAATATCCAACGGCCTTCAGCACTGCCAGTTCGCCGGTCCGCTCCCGTACGGCAATGGCGAAGCGCGGAGATTTTTCTGAGAACGTTTATTGAACGTCAGCCCTTGCGCTGCTATTTGCCCAAAACATCATTCAATAGCTTGGCCAGGCGCAATCCACCCAGCGCGAGTTGTTGGTTTATCAGTTCAATATGCGTCTGGTAATAAGCCTCATCGACTGCTGCGGGAATGGGAGCAACCAGAGTCCTGGCCAGCGCATGCGATTCATTCGCCCATTCTTCCGGCGTTCCGCCTGCCTTCTGGTCAAGATGCTTCTGCTCAATCAATGTGTTCAGACGGCCAACATACTCTTCTTCTGTATAGCCAGTGTGTTCCAGCAGCAGCGTGTCCCAGGTCCAGTGCAGGTTGCAATCGTAGTCGCCGCATTTGGGCGAGCCAAAGACCGGCAACTTAAAGTCATTTCCGCCATGGGCTGTATCAATTGCGTGCAGTGGCTGGTGCAGGTCGCCCACAAAGTGGACCACCCACTTGAGCGCTTCCAGTCGCTGGGCCTGAGGAGCATTCTGGTCGGCGAGAACTTTCT
>DASZMF010000549.1:0-2404 GCA_035552035.1 Candidatus Angelobacter sp. | reverse complement strand
ACAGGCACTGGGTTATACCGAGGACCTGCTGCACGGAGAAACCATGGATAACGTGGATGCCGATCTGCTGGCAGCGATTTACACTCCGTCGCATCCGCCCTTTGTGAATGCTTATATCCATGGCAGGAAACATAAAGACCTGCGCTTTTTTGTGCGGACGCGTGTAGGCGCAATTCCCCAGCTTGATTCGCCGGAAGAAGTAGCACTGATCAATTATGATCCGGAGGCAATGGAAGATGGCGTCTGGTATCTGGCTCACGTGCAGCTGGAATATGCGAACCACCAGGCCAGTTCTTCAGAAGATCGCCGCCTTTTTGCCACACGCGCTTACAAGATTGAGACGATCATTGCTAAAAACGATCACCTTTTCAGCACAGCCACCATCACCTTCCAGCCACTGCTGCCAGGCGAGAGGGTGCTCAAGTTCGCGCTCCTGCCCAACCTGCGGGTTACACACGTTGTTGACGACCAGACACAGGAGATTTATTACGTGCAGGAGAGCCGTAAAGAAGATGGCTCGTTTTACGTGATTTTGCCGCGGGCTCCGGAAGTGGGAAAGCAGTACTCCATTACAGTGCAGTATGAAGGTGACAAGGTTTTGGAGTCGGCCGGGGACGGAAGCTTTTACGTGAAAGCGCGAACATCGTGGTATCCCAACCTGAATGGATTTGGCGAACAGGCGCTGTATGATCTCACATTCAAGGTCCCGAAAAAATACAAGGTCATCAGTGTCGGCAAGTTGAAGGATGAATCGACGGAGCAGGATTTCGCTGTAACTCATTGGGTCACGCCTGGCCCTGTGGCCGTAGCTGGGTTTAATTACGGCAATTATCAAAAACTGGAGTTAGCAGATGAAAAAACTGGGTTCAAGATTTCCGGCTACTACCTTACGGAACTGCCCAGCAATCTGAGCCACATCGACATTCTTAAAACGATGGCGCCGAAAAGCATGACCAAATACGCCATGGAGCAGACACGCGCCCAGCTACAACTTTGCAATTTTTTCTTCGGCAAGATTCCTTACGACGAGGTCTACATTACCGAACAGCCGGATTTCAACTTTGGCCAGTCCTGGCCCAACCTTGTCTACCTCCCTATCTCTGCCTACACGGACTCAACGCAGCGGTGGATGATGTTCGGCAGCATCGACCCAAAATTTACCGGGTTTGTGCAGGAGGTAACGCCGCACGAGGTGGCGCACCAATGGTGGGGACATGCCGTGGGCTGGGCTTCATATCACGACCAGTGGCTCTCAGAAGGGTTTGCGGAGTTTTCCGCGGGGCTGTTTCTGCAACAGGCCATGGCCGGAGACTGGCGCAAAGATTACATTGAATTCTGGAACCGGCTGCAGAAACGCATTGTAGAAAAGAATAAATTCGGCATTGCTCCCAACGATGCCGGGCCGCTGTGGATGGGACAGCGACTTACTTCGCCGCGCACGGCTGATGCCTACCAGAACGTTACCTATCCTAAAGGCGCGTTTGTTCTGCAAATGCTTCGTTCGATCATGTATAGCCCGCAAGACGAGGACAAGCCGTTCATCGCCATGATGCATGACTTCGTTGAGAGCCATCGCGATAAGCCAGCTTCGACTGAGTCATTCAAGGCGGTCGTGGAAAAGCACATGTCCAAGACCATGGACCTGGCGGGAAATGGCCGGCTGGACTGGTTTTTCAATGAATGGGTTTACGGAACCCAGCTACCAAAGTATCACCTGGATTATCAGATCACCGCTTCCGGAGGCGGAAAAGCGAATCTGCACTTGACCGTGACGCAGAGCCAGGTAGACGACCAGTTTCTTATGCTGGTTCCCGTTTTTGCCGACTTTGGCAAAGGCATGGTGCGCATCGGCCAGTTCGGTATACAAGGAAATTCCAGCCGTAGCTTGGATATACCTTTGCCCGTGCAGCCGAAAAAAGTTGCTCTGAATGCATACAAGGACATGCTGGAGCGGTAAAAGAGGAGACTCAGGAGGGATTACAGAAAAGCAGGCCCTCGCTGCGTTTTGGATTTCGCCTGCGGGCTCAGACGCCCGCATAACGGCCCGTAAGCACAGATCCCTCGCTTTGCTTCGGGATTTCGGCACGAGGCTCCCGCTTCGCTCATGCCTCGTAATCGCCTCAATATAAAACCGGCGCCTATTCTCCCCCGAGATTTTCAGCGCCGGCTTTAAAGGCCTCTCGAATCGAGAGAACCAGGCCGCTCATCTTCTTTCGGCCAACTTGTTCATAAAAAGCAAAGGATGGGGGTCCGTAAAAACCCTGATGAACCAAGATGCATTGCTGCCGCGGCGCCGGTCAACACGAAAGCAAGACACGTATTTACTTAGTTGATAACAAACAAGGTGGCGCATGATCCTGCAAGGCTGTTGTATACTGTGCCGAAGTTAATTATTTGCGGGATT
>DASZMF010000548.1:0-5922 GCA_035552035.1 Candidatus Angelobacter sp. | reverse complement strand
CTGACAAACAAAAAAGGCAGCGCACTGCGCCGCCTCTTTTAAATTTTGCTGAAGGGAAGTTATTTCTTTTTGAGAAGAAACCCTGCCGCAAACATCGCCACCGCACCTAGGAGCCACTCAATGCGCCAAAGCTGTACGGCTTGCCAGTCCAGCAGCGTGGTTGCGGTAAAGGCAAATCCAGTTACAATTGCGGCGATTACGCAGGCACATCCCAGAACCAAGGCAATTAAAGAAGCATTGGTCTGGCCTAGCGCCTCGCGCAGAGCAGCAACGTCAATCCAGGACTGCAGGCCTACGACTGTGGTGTTGGCAAGATTGGCGTTTCTGTCCGACCCGCACACGTAGCAGAAACGCGAGCCGAGGACAAAATCTGTCCCGCACTCCTGGCAAACCTGTTCAGTGGTTTCCACCGGCGATACTTCCTGCCGTGGAGCCACCGCAGGTTTCCAGAACTCCTGCCGTTCTTCGTAATTCGGTGCTAAATGTGCCATCGGAAGATCCCTACCTTGCTGCTAATACTAGGGCACTTCCATTGCCAAAATCCGACGGCACCTAAGCCTATGTAATACTTTGACTTACGAAATAGCCATGTCCATTCGGACAATGTACTTGGAAATTCTTACGATGTAAAAGGTTCAGGCTTCCCGGCGCCGGGGCATCCGCAAAACTTTGGGATTGTCCCTGGTTTTGCTCCAAAAGCCGAGAAGCACAAGATCTGCTTCACAGAACGTAAGATCATCAGGTCGAGGGCTGCCATCGTTAAAGATGTATTCATCCAGAAGCGAATGCAGCTGGCTCAGGTGAATATCGAGGTATCCAGCGGCTTCGGGTTCCGTATAGAACTCTTTCACTGGTTTGAGCGGTCTAGTCATAATATTTCTTTTCCGTATCCCTGTTTTTCTTGAGGATGCGGGGGAGCAAGATTGTTTTACCGTGGATGCCCCCGCTTAGATATCAGGTAAACTGCCCGAAAGTGGTCAGCATGACACCTTACGTGCCACGGACTTCCCTATTACCCTGGTAACGGCGTTTTGTCCCTTTACCACCCGATTTTAAGAAGCCGACACGTGCCGAACCCGGTTGTCATGAACAGGTGTTTCTTCTCTATTAATGCCGCTCTCATTGCGCTTTTCCGTTCGCCAAAGTTGCGAACAAAAAGAGAATAAATTAAAAATAAGACGGCCATTTCATTTGTAACGTGGGCCTGCCGGTCCTTAGCTGCACACTGATTAGGGCAATTGAACTTTAGCGGTCACCTTTGCGTATGATTGAGATAGCAAGTTCGCCAGGGCTTGCGAGCCCTGGCTGGCAGACTGAACGGGCTGAAAAGCCATTTTGGAGGATCAGCATGTATTGCAATCACTGCGGCAAAATGATTCCTGAAGACGCAAACCTCTGTGCCTATTGCGGCAAGCAAATTGTCGGCATTGTGCCTCGGCAAAAGCTGGTACGTCCGCGCCAGGGACGCAAGATTGCCGGCGTGTGCCTTGGGTTTGCAGAATACTTCGAGCTGGATGTCAACCTGATCCGGGTGGTTTGGTTGATCTGTGTAATCTGTGCTGGCTTTGGCGCTGTCGCGTATTTTGTTTCCTGGATTGTGATCCCGGAAGAGCCGCTTATGCTCCCTGGACCAGCGTCTATCGCGGTGCAAAACCAGCAGAATCAAGTAACAAACACTTAAGAAGTGGCTAGTTCCTGGCCATGAGCGCCTGGGCCTGCTGCATCATCTTGCGGGCCTGCTCGCTGTTAGAGCCCTGCGGATCTTTTTGCAGATAGGATTCCAGCGCGATCATGGCTTCAGGGTATTGCTTCATCGAGAGCAGCGCATGCCCCCGTACCAGGGAGATGAGCGGATATTCCGTGGGCGTCATGTTTTCCGCCAGATCAAGCTGATGGAGCGCTGCGGGATAATCACGTTTGCCGATATAAGATTTCGCCATCTCAAAATGCCCTTGCCAGTAATTCGGCGCCAGCGACTCGCCACGATCAAGCGATCGCAGCGCCTCGTCAAACTTGGCTTGCTGGTTCAAGGCTGACCCCATCACCATGTAAGCCATGGCGTAATTCGCGTCGGACTGGATGGCTTTATCCAGGTCGGCAATGGCTGCTTCCGTCTCCCTGTGGTTCAACTCAAGAATGCCGCGTAGCGTGAGAGCGTCAGCATAATTGGGGCACAGCTCCAGCGCCTTGGTCAGATGTTTGCCGGCTTCTTCCAGATTTCCTTTTTCCGCCAGCTCATGCGCCTTGCGATATTCGTCGCGGGCCTTCCCCGGAATTTTGTATTGCACTACTGAGATCGTGTTACCGGCCAGGCCATCTTGCGGACCATTCACCGGTATGCGCAGACTCACCACATTCGACCAGCCGCTCGCCTCCACACGCTCTGAGGTTTGTTGCGTGCCGGAAGTGGCCACCACCATATATGTGCCCGAAGCCACCAGAGAAAATTCAAAGTTGCCGGAAGAACTAGTGGACGCGGAATTCACCACACTACCGCCCATATTTCTGAGCTCAACCTCAACATCTTTGATCGGCTTATTGCTCATGTCTCGGACAGTGCCGCTGATCGTGCTGTTCTCGGGGCGGGAAGAATTCAATTGTGAAAACGGCGCTTGCGGATCCGTGCCCATTCTTTGGGCTGTGAGCGAAATGCCGCAACCGAGAAATGCCAGGGTAAAAACAATCACGCGACTCTTCATAGCAACCTGCTAATCTTGAATTGAAATTTGAATTCGAATTAAAGAAGAGCAATACCTGGTGTAGCGGGGACCTTCCCGGGTGCTGCCTCTTTTCGCACTCACTCGCGCGAGCGCTGACAGTGAGAGTAGTGAGCTAAATACTCGAGTTGTATTTAGTAACAACCCTCGCGAATAATATTTTTTGTTCTTCGCGGGCAACTCAAAACGATTCATCTTTTTATTTCAGGGAGCAAGACAGGTGATCATTCGTCCGGCAAAAAATATTCTCGGTTCGCTGCGGCTGCCGGGTGACAAATCCATCTCGCATCGCTATGCCATGCTGGCGGCCATTGCCCAGGGGACAACGCGGCTGGCCAATTTTTCTACCGGCGCGGATTGCGCCAGCACCGTGGCCTGCGTGCAGCAGCTTGGCTGCGCGGTCAGGAAAAATGCCAACGGCATGCTGGAGATTGATGGCTATGAACATCTGCAAGCGCCCAAAGAAAGCCTGGACTGCGGCAACTCTGGTTCAACCATGCGCATGCTCTCTGGAATTCTTGCCGGACAAAACTTTGAATGCGATCTTCACGGCGACGAATCACTCACGCGTCGTCCCATGGAACGCGTGATTACGCCGCTGCGCTCCATGGGTGCGGAAATTACCGCCGCTGCGGGCGAACGGCCGCCACTGCACATTCGCGGCGGCAAGCTGCACGCCATTGAATACTTGACTCCCATCGCCAGTGCGCAGGTGAAATCCGCCGTGCTGTTTGCCGGATTGCTGGCCGAAGGCGAGACATCAGTCGATGAACCACACCGCACGCGCGATCACACAGAGCAAGCCTTGCGCGCTTTTGGCGTAGAGCTGCACCGCACCAAGAATCGCGTGACCGTTCAGGGTGGCCAGAAGTTGCAAGCCATTGAAGCCGCAGTGCCGGGAGATATTTCTTCCGCTGCATTCTTTATGTGTGCCGCCGCGCTGTTCCCCGGCTCCAACCTGGTGATTGAAAGCCTGCTGCTCAATCCAACCCGCGCTTCCCTGCTGGACGTGCTGAAGATTCTGGGCGCACGCCTTTCCGTAATCAATCTTGAAGAGCATCACGGTGAGTTAGTCGGCACCGTGAAAGTGGAATACGGAAAACTCACGGGCGTCACGATAGCCGGAGCCATGTCCGTGGCCTTGATTGATGAGCTGCCGGTCATCGCCGCCATCGCACCCTTTACCCGTGACGGCATAGAAATCCGCGATGCTAAAGAGCTGCGGGTAAAAGAATCTGACCGCATTGCGCTGGTGGCAAAAAACCTGCGTGCTATGGGCGCAGAATGCGAAGAGCGCGAAGACGGCCTGCGCGTCCCCGGAAACCAAAAGCTGCATGGAGCAGAGATTGACTCCGGCGGCGACCATCGAATTGCCATGGCGTTTTCCGTGGCCGCTTTGAAGGCCGAAGGACAAAGCGAGATCCATGGCGCGGAATCAGCCAAAATTTCTTTTCCAGAATTTTTTGAGATGTTTGAGAATGTGGTGGAGCGGTAGTTTTTTCTTAATCGCGAGCGCAGCGTCTGTTTTAATCCCGAGCATAGCGAGGGATCCCTATCGTCTCCATGAACTTTAAGGCTCACCAGTTTTTGCTTTTTCCAATTTTGGCAATTGCGGCGATTTTGGCAATCTTTTGACTATCCAATTTCTTTTTGCAGCCGCGCCTGCAGCCGCTCACCAAACCCAGCGGGCAGCGAAAACGTCCGCTCATCGGCAATCAGCACCAGCACGTTATGGGTCGAGTCCATAATCGCGGTGCAATGGCGGCAATGGGCAAGGTGCTTTTCAATTTCAGCGCGGACAGCTTCATCCAGATCGTTATCGATATACGCTGAAATTTCCCGCCAGACGTGTTGGCAATCTAAAACCATTTCTTGGTGAATTCCCTCATTCTCTCATATAACCCAACGGACGGACTCTGCAGCCGCGGGGCCAGAGCTTTTTGCAACATCATGCGCGCGCGGAACAGCCGAATCTTGACCGTCCCTTCCGTTAAGCCTAAAGCTTGTGCCGTTTCCTGTATGCTCATCTCTTCTATATCGCGCATGATCAATACCTGGCGATAGGCCTCTGGCAGAGATGCAATTGCCTCATGCAGTATTTGCCGAATTTCATTTCGCTCCAGGGCCTCTGAAGGAATCTCGCGCCAGTCCGTGAGGAACGCCGGCGTGTAATCGCCACCATCATTTGTCTCCGGCTTTTCGTCGATCGACTGAAAGCTGGCCAGGCGATCGCGGCGCAACCGCATCCGCCCTTCGTTCAGGACAATGGAGATGATCCATGTGCTGAATTTTGCTTCTCCGCGAAAACCCGGCAGCGCACGCAACGCTTTGAGCACCGCTTCCTGCGCCAGGTCTTCCGCATCCGCTTCATTCTTTACCACCGAAAAAGCTGCAAGATAAATGTTGCGCTCATAAGGCCGGACGAGTTCATAAAAAAGCTCTCGCTCGCCTTCATTCACACGGCGGATCAACGCTGCTTCACGCAGTTGTTTTTCGTCGCCGGAAGAAAAGGGCGCAGCTTGATTTGCAGTCGTATCCAAAATTACCCAGAGCATACTAGCCTAAATTGTCCGGCCAACACATGCGATGCTCGGCGCGTAAAGAAGTTACAGCACAGTTAAAACATGCTTGTTAAGCCTGATTTTCATTGTTAGAGGCTCGTATAAGTATGCCAATATAATAAGCATCAATGCACAGCCCCGCTGAACTAGAAAGTCGCCGTCCCTTTCGAACGCTGATAAGTTTTGGATCTTTTACTTTGGCCCTTCTGCAAAGCCTTTGCAGCGCGGCTGTGGCCATTAGCGGCGTGCGCGTTCTCTTTGGTCTAAGTTCATTGGTTTCAGCTACTGCTGCGGGGCCAGCTCACGGCTTCCACTCCAACAAGATCAGGCTTACGTTTCTTGTGCTGGCCGGCGTGGGCGCAGTGGTGAACTTGTGGCTGTATTGGAATGAATCACGATTGCGCAGCAATCCTGCAGCGCAATGGAGAATTACACCACTGGATAAAAAAGCCCGCATCCGCCGCAGCCTGCAACTCTGGCTGGCCATTGTGACTCTTGTATTAATTGCAGCTGAACAAATTACCCATCCTCTGTTTCACCACGAATAGTCATTCCTCTTCCGCAAAAACTTTTAATCCATTTATTTGTGCATCTGCTTTTTATTTTCTCTCTTGTAACTTTTAGATCCTCTCTACATCTCACAC
>DASZMF010000547.1:0-3375 GCA_035552035.1 Candidatus Angelobacter sp. | reverse complement strand
TATAGGATTTTCCGCTGGCAGCAAGGCACAGCAGAGATGAGCATGCTTTTCCGCGACCATTCGCTTTCTGACCTGATCGGTTTTGTCTATTCCGGCATACCGCCGCGTGAAGCCGCACAGGATTTTATTCGTCGGGTAAAGCAGGCAGCAGAGCCGGTTTTGCAAAAAGGGAAGACGGCGGTTGTCCCCATTATTCTGGATGGTGAAAATGCCTGGGAGTACTATCCGCAATCCGGCCGGGAGTTTTTGCGGCAGCTTTATGACGGCATTTTGAAAGATCCATCGATTAAGGCGCTGACCGTATCAGAAGCCATTGAACGCGAACCTGCGCCACAACAGTTAGGCTCCATCATTCCCGGCTCCTGGATCAACTCCAACTTTGACGTATGGATTGGCGCATCGGAAGACAACATTGCCTGGGACCATCTTTCCGCTGCACGGGATTTCTTTACCGCGAACGTGGCAAAGGCGTCTCCTGAGCAAGCAGCGCTGGCCTATGAAGAGCTGCTTATCGCGGAAGGCAGCGACTGGAACTGGTGGTATGGGCCGGAGCACCACTCGGCCAATGATCGCGACTTTGACGAGCTTTACCGCAAACACCTTTCCAATGTCTATCTGGCGCTTGGCGGCGCAGCACCGGATGCACTAGCGCAGCCGATTTCTGGTGTCCATGCGAAGCCGCAGTTCACGCCGCAGACCACGTATATCTATCCAGCGGTGGATGGGAAAAATATTGGCTACTTTGAATGGCTCGGCGCGGCCTCACATGTGGCAGACAGGCATTCCTCGGCCATGCACGGCAAGGTGTTTCTGCTCGACACAGGCTATGCCGGCATCAACGAAAAGAACCTGTATTGCCGCGCTGATTTCATGGAGCATCCGCGGGACTGGGCCAGCGGAGATACCAGAATGGTTGTGGCGATTGAGGCAGCCAACTCTAACAACGGAAGCACGGCACGTACGTTTCGCCTGGAAACAGACGTCTCAGAAGGAAAAGTCCATAGCTGGAAGTTCTGTGAGAACGGCAACGAACACGAACAGACGGACTCCATCGGTGTTGGCCTTGAATCCATTTTTGAATGCCAGGTTCCGCTGAGTCTGCTGGATGGCGCTCAAGGCGCAACGTTCCGCATACGTTTCTCAGTATGGCGCGATGGCTTACCGCTCGACGCGCTACCGCAGGAAGGCGCTATGGAAATCCATGTAGCGCCGGAGAGCGAATTGAACTCACAGCCTTACGCCAAGCCATAGATCTACTGGCTCAGCATTTTTCTATCACAGAGTTTTAGTAAAAGGCACGGCCGACCACGCGCCGTGCCTGCTGCCACAAGGCTGAATCCTGATTGAAAACGCCATACTGCTTAAGCGGTTTTGGAGCGAAGCGACAACCAAAAAAAGAAGGCCTGCCGAAGCAGGCCTTCAAGTGTGAGGGGTAGAGGAACGTCTTAGTTATTGTTGTCCACACGGGTTGCAATGATCTGGTACGCCGTGCCGTTGAAGAACACCAGGCCGCGTACGCGAACTGTTGCAGCCGCGGTTGGAGTTACCTGCAGGTTGGTGCCGTTCACGATTGACACCGGAATGCTGGTGGCGCCAGTCAATGTGGCAAAAGCCGACGTTGGGCTCAGGGTAAGCGTAAAGCCTGTTCCCGTGGGTCCAGCGGCAACCGTGCCAAACAGAGCCTGCTCGCGCAGTCTCAGCTTGGAAGCCACGACCGGGTTCGTTGTGCCGTCAGCATCTGCTTCAATGCGCTGGCCTTTGCCAATGTTGCTGGCATCGAACGCCGGGGTTGAGCTCAGATTCAGGCTGTCAGTGCGCACGTTGAATTGCGTGTTGGCATTCAGGTTGATGTTCACCGTGGTTGGCGGAGTTGTGCTGTTGGTTGAATCAACCTGATGAGCAATCGTAATCTGCGTGGCCGGTGTTCCGGTGGTGGCAGAAATGATGCCTTCAGTTTCTTCACCGCCATTGTGGCATTCCACGCCAATGTGGGTTGCCAGTTTTGTGCCATCAGATTTGGTGACTGAATCCACTTCCACAATGTCGCCCACCTTCAGGTCAGACAGTGAATTCAAGCCGTCTTTGTACTTGGTGTTTGCGTCAGTGGCAAAGGTGATTGGAGCTGAGTTGGTGGTGATAGTGAAATTCGGAGCGCTGATGGTAGAGATGGTGCCATGCGTGTCATTGTTTCCGCCGTCATGGTCGTCTTCATTGTCGTCGTTCGGGGCGACAGTGGAAGAGGACACGTTAAACTTCGGCGTGACCGTGGCTGAAGTGACCGGGGTGCCATTGAGCACAATGGAATTGACCAGATCCAGGTCAAAGTTGATAAACAGTGGCGTCGCGCCTACGGTGATGTTGCTGGCAAAAGTCACGCTAACCGTGGTCGATGAGAGAGTCGCTGGGATTTTAGTAGGTGCTCCAGCGGCATTGATAACGACTACGTCAGGATCGGAGACCGTGAAAGTTGCTCCGCTGTACGTTCCCGGCGCAACGTTGGCCAGTGTAAATGGCTCAAGCGTGCCCGCCTGGTGGACAAACTCAACTTCGCTGGGCGTCGCAATCAGATTTGCGGTAGTCGCAGTTGGGCTGACGCCGGTAAGTGTAATGGAGCTGATGGTCAGCTCAAATTTTACAACCTGATCATTGACCGCGTCTCCGGTCTGGATCTGTACATTGCCCGCTTGCGCGCTAATTGGGCTGTTGCTGCTGCCGCAACCTGTCAGTGCCAGTGCAAACACCACACTTAAAAGTGTGAATAAATAAACCCTTTTCATGGGGCCTCCAAGATTTAGCTTTCTAAGGAATTTGATCGAGTGGCGTTGTAGAAGTAGAGTACTACCTACCGCGCTCTGATAGTGGGGCGACTTCATTGTGTCGCCGCTCCCTCGTACATGCCCTAAGCATTCAAGCGATATCGAACTACCGGTGCGCTTCTTTGCAGAAGGCCGCACCGGGCCGATTGAGTTCGAAATTTCACTTGTGCTTTTCAAGCTGTACCTTTTCTGATCAGGCCGGGTGAGCACAGTTAAATCTGTACTAACCACCCTTGTCTATTGCACCCTGATAGCCAAGATTAAGTTGTGTTAAGTCCTTTATTTTCAACTGCCAGCAGGCGGAATAAGCAGGAACTCTGGGTGGATGTAACGCAAGAGTGTGTCGTGTGGATACAGCTCTGAAAGGCATTCGGGCGAGGCAGCTCAAAAGCAAAAAATGCGGCGATGCGCTCCCCTTGGAAGACATCGCCGCGACTATCAAAAAGCTTTTATCCCGAACGTTTTAAATTGACGCCGCTCTTATGGCCAAAACATCTCTGGCGGCTTGCCGCCGTGATGATGATCGTCACCGGAGCGATCATGATCATCTGAGCCAGGC
>DASZMF010000546.1:0-5681 GCA_035552035.1 Candidatus Angelobacter sp. | reverse complement strand
TCAGCGGAAGGATTTCTAGCCCCCGGCTGAATAGCCGAAACCAGCTATGGCTTGCTGGCTGCAATTTTTGTTGGAATATTCTGGTTCAGACGGAAGAAATTATTCGGATCGTAGTGGGATTTAACCGCGACCATGCGTTCCCATCGCTCCTGGTAAGCCTCAGGCACGCGGTCCTGTTCATCGCCGCTCATAAAATTTACGTAAACACCAGGCTTCATCGCTGGCCGCAGTTTGTTGAAAAGCTCGCGCACCCACGCAATATTGCCCGCGTCGTCAGACTTCTCTGACCAGTTCGCCAGCAGATTCATAATGAAAGGCGCACTGCGGTCGCCGAACGCAGTCTCCTTCGCGCCAACCTGTCCAGCCGCCCCGCCAAGATACGCAAATTCAATCTGCGTGTCCGCTGACGGAATCGTGGCGACCGCATCCACCAGTAGATCAATCGTCTGGTCGCCGAGATAAGTGAAGTAGCCCGATTTTGTGTAATAGCGCCGGCCATGCGGAAAAGCCAGGTCCGCCATGGTTTGCAGCTCCATGAATGGCAGAACCTTGCTACTGACAGAGTTTTTATTGTGCAGAGAAAGCGCGCGTTCCAGATACAGTCGCCCGGCTTCAGCGTCGCCAGTCCATACCAGAGAGCTGCTGGCTACCGGCTGCCCGCGAAGTTCCACGGGCACGTTGTCTGCGTGCGAAGCCAGACGCAGATCAATGTTCCACTTCAAATCGTGAGGAGCTTCCGCCATGAAGTCGCGCCAGAATTCCAGAAGCCGCCGAATATCCGCCTGAGCGCACAATCCTTCAGCCAGCACCACAGAGGTAAGCGGATGCAGCTTCACTTCAAATTCCGTCACCACGCCAAAGTTCCCGCCGCCGCCGCGCAAGGCCCAGAATAAATCTGTATTCTCTCCGGAGTTGGCGCGAACCAGCGAACCAGCGGCCGTGACCACGGTAAAGCCCTCAACGTTATCGCAGGATAATCCAAATTTTCGCGTGAGCCATCCGGTGCCGCCGCCCAGGACCAAGCCGCCGGCGCCTGTATGAGAAACAACTCCCGCCGGAAAAACCAGCCCGGCTTTTTGCGTTGCCGTATCTACCGATCCCAGCAGGCATCCGCCGGCAAACCGCGCACGCCTCGTTTTGGGGTCAACCACGACGTCTCTCATTTTCGAAAGATCAATCACCAGGCCGCCATCGCATGTGCTGAAGCCGGCAAGGCTGTGTCCGCCGCAGCGGACAGCCGTGAGCAATCCGATTTCAGCAGCGGCGCAAACAGCATTTTGAATATCGGCTACATCGGCGCACCGTGCGATCAAGCCGGGCGAGCGAGCGAACATGCCATTCCAGATACCGCGCGCGGATTCATAATCGCCATGGCCGGGGCGCAGCAGATCACCTTTGAATCGCCGGTGGAGCGAAGAGTAAACTTCGTCGCTGCCTGCAGCCATATATCAACGCGCTCCCGGGGAAATGTCTTTTGCGTTGCGCCGCCGGTTTTGCCAGAACACGAGCGTGATGAGACCAAGGAAGACAGAGAATGCCGGAACCGACCACTCCAGCCCATCTACAAAGTAAGTTGTAACTGCAATGGCCATCAGAAGCACAATGCCGAGGATCGTAAAGAAAGGATGCACCCGCAAACGCATGGGCAAACTCAATAACCGCACACTGGTAATGGTCTGGCGGAAACGCAGATGCGTGGTGAGAATCACCAGCCACACAAACAACATGCCTGCAACCGCCGTGCCATACAGCATGAGAAAAGAATTCTTTGGATTAAAGATGGCGAGCAGAATGGCCGCAATAATTCCTGCCGTTGAAGCCATCAGCGCGCGATGCGGCACCCCGTTGCTGCTTACCTTGCCCATCCATGCCGGCGCATAGCCGCTGCGCCCCAGAGAAAACAACATGCGCGTGGAAAGATAAAGATTGGTATTCACGCTGGAAAGGGCCGCCGTGAGCACGACAAAGTTCATGATCGCCGCCGCATAACGTATATGCGCGGCTGCAAATGCAGTCACAAAAGGACTGCCGGAGAGCGAGCCGCCTGTCTGGTTCCATGGGACCATGGTGACCATGATCGCAATGGCCAGCACGTAAAACCCAATCAGCCGGTAAACAATGTTGCGCATAGCGCGCGGAATCGTAACTTCAGGGCGCTCAGCTTCGCCCGCGGTGACCGCAATAATTTCCACGCCCATATAACTGGTGACCGTAATGGTGAGCGAGAGCCATACGCCTTTCCATCCGTTGGGTAAAAATCCGCCGTGCTGCGTAAGATTTGCCAGGCCAAGCGCATGCCGGACGCCAACGCCAAAAATCAAAGACAATCCCACCAGAATGAAAGCCAGAATGGCCGCCACCTTAATCATGGCAAACCAATATTCAAATTCACCCAGCCGGTTGACCTGCATGGAATTGAGCGCCACCAGCGCGGCTGAAACCAATACGAGCCATATCCATTGCGGAATATTGGGGAACCAGTAAGAAATATAGATGCCAGCAGCCGTAACTTCAGCGCCAATGGCGATGATCTGCGCCACTCCATACGTGGCCCGCACGGAAAAGCCAGCCCACGGATTCAGGTACTTCTCCGCGTAAACTCCAAACGCACCCGCCACAGGATGGACGACAGCCATCTCCGTCAACACATACGACATGATCAGTGCGATGCCAGCTCCCAGCAAGTACGAAAGAATCACCGCGGGTCCGGCCAACCGGATGGTCACGCTGCTGCCCAGAAACAATCCCACACCAATGGCGCCGCCAATGGCCATCATGGTGAGCTGCCGCTGACTGAGGCGGCGTTGCAGACCATCCACTTCTGGCGCGGGAATATCGCTGGCCTGCGCAGCCGTTAACTGCTCTTGATCACTCATGGCTGCCAACGCTGGCTGGCTCAAGCACTAGAAGATCAATATTTTTCTTCAGGACTTCTATCACTGCCTTCACATCGTCCACGGTGTTGTACACATGGAACGCGATCCGCAAACCGTCATGCCGGTTCGACGCCACAATGTCACTCTCAGCCAGCTTCTGCACCAGCAAATTAGAGTCTTTCGATTGCAGCACCACCAGCGGCCCAGCACTATCCGCCGGCGTTTTGACGCGAATGCCCAGATCCAGAGCGCTGCTCAAAAGCGACTGCGTCAGCTTTTTGATGTGCGCCGCCACATTCTCCATCCCGATTTTTTGCAACAACTGAAATCCGGGAACCGCCGCATAGACATTGGGTACTGAAGGCGAGCCAGACTCAAACCTTCGCGCGGTGGGAGATAAATCAATATGCTGCGGATCAAACGCAAACGGATCGGTTTGCGCAAACCATCCGGTAATGGTTGGCACCAGCGACGGAATCAGGTCTTTACGTACATACATAAAAGCCAGCCCCGGCGGCCCGAGCAGATACTTGAGAGTTCCCGTGACGTAAAAATCCAAATCCATGGCTTTCACATCAATAGGGCGGGTTCCTGCATCCTGATAATCATCGAGCATCACCAGCGCACCGGCGCGACGGGCAATTTGCGTGACCGCGCTTACCTCAGAACGAACACCATTTTTAAAACAGACATGCGTCAGCGGCACAATGAGCGTATGGCGATCAATGGCCTTCTCATAATTCGCTATTGGAATACGGTTCCCTTCCGCACTTACAAACTGCACGTCAGCCCCGCGTGCGCGTTGCGCAAGCCAGACATGGCCCATGGTGGGAAACTCAAATTCGCCCATCACCACTTTTTTGCGTTCTTGAAAATTCAGCGCGCTGGCAACGCTGTTAATGCCCGCAGAGGCGCTGGTCACAATGGCAACTTCGTCCGGGCTGGCGTTAATGAACTGTGCAAAGGCGGTTCGCGCCGCCTCATACTGCTCTACCCACAGTTCCCATGGCGATCCCTGTTCGTGCCAGCTTGCAATGTAGTCCTTGAGGCCCGCTTCCACCGCGTCTGACAGTGCGCCCTGCGAACAACTATTGAGATAGATTTTCCGCTGGAAGATGCTGAAGCGTGAGCGGATCTCCTGAATTTGCTTGTCGGCCAGCATAATGGTTTTCCTTGTTCTACTTTTCGCTTGGGTGTTGCTGGATCTTTTGGATTTTTAAATCAATGGCTCTTCATTGCAGCCAGAGCACTTCCAAATCTCTGCACTTCTTCCAGCGTGTTGTAGTGCACCAATGACGCTCGGATCGCACCACTCTCTTTGGTGAGTCCCAATCGGTTCATCAGCCGCGGCGAATACATGTGGCCATCACGCACGCCGATATTTTGCTTGGCAAGCTCTTCCGTAACCTCAGCAGGGGAACGGCCAGGAAGATTAAAACACAGCGTCGGCGTACGGTGCGAAATATGATCTTTCGCAGTAATGCCATAGACAGTGGCGTTCGCTTTTGCCAGCACGTCCAGCATGGCAAGAGAAAGTTTCGCTTCATAACTGCGAATCGCTTCCGTCGCGACTACCAGCGCTGCGCGGCGTGACGTCGCAGCCGGATTGATCAGTTTACCGATATCTTCCACATAGCGCACAGCGGCGTCCATACCCGCGACGTTCTCATATATATATGTCCCAATTTCGAGCTTGGCGGGCGTGGTGTCTGGCACAAAATCTTCGCGGAATGTAGGTAGTGCATTGAGCGTTTCCAGGCGACCCCAGAGAAATCCCATGTGCGGAGAAAATATTTTATAGCCGGAGCAAACCAGGTAGTCGCAGCCAAATGCCTGCACGTCAATCGGCCCGTGCGGGCCGTAATGCACGGCATCGATAAAGACCTCGGCTCCGGCGGCGTGGGCACGCCGGGAGATCTCGGCAACATCCAGCACGGATCCAATCGCGTTCGAAGCCAGAGTGCAGGCCACGATTCGTGTGCGCTGTGACAGCAGCTTATCCAGATCTTCAGGATGCAGCCGGCCGTCCTCTCTAAAATGCCACCAGATAATCTTTGCGCCTTCACGCTCCAGGGCCAGCCAGACCGCGATGTTGGCTTCATGATCAAGATCGGTCACAATTACTTCACGGCGATCTTTCAACGATTGCCCAATGGCAATGCTGATGAGCCGCATGAAAGAAGTCGCGTTCATGCCGAATGAAATCTCGTCGGCATGGCGGGCATTCACCAGCAGGGCCACGCTCTCACGGGCTTGCGCGATCGCGGCGTCCACTTCCTGCGATTGCCTGTAGCGTCCCCCTCTTTGCACATTGCGATGAAGCAGATGGTGGGCCACGGCATTCAGCACCGTCTTGGGCGACTGCGCACCCGCCGCATTATCAAAAAAAATGAAATCCTCTTGTAAGGCGGGAAACGCCGCGCGAACCTGCTCTATGGGGAACTCTGACATGCCACAAATCATATACCGGGAGAACACCGCTACACAGCCTTCATCTCATCTTGCAGACCAGATAACCTGCCCTGACTCACAGTGCAAGACGTGCTTCCACAATGCGTCAGGGTTAGCTATCTTTGCGGTACAAGAGGTCCCGCATTGCATTGCGGCGGGATTCATTCATGCCAGAAGCGTTTTGGCGCTCGTCAGCGTCCATCTTCTGTTTTGTTGGGCCAGCATCTTCAGGCTCACTGCATCCGGGACAGCGGTTGGCGAAACCGGGCTTATCCGGCTTGAGCTCAAATTCTTCCGAGCAAACAGCGCAAACTTTGATAGGAAATGCCATACAAGTTTTATGATACAACCGCC
>DASZMF010000545.1:0-1626 GCA_035552035.1 Candidatus Angelobacter sp. | reverse complement strand
CTGCGCCAAAGAAACGCTTGGGCCGCTGGAGCGCGTTGGAATCCACGCCGCCGGAGAGCACTTTGCCGGATGGGGGAACAATGGTGTTGTAAGCACGCGCCAGACGGGTGATGGAGTCGAGCAGGATGACTACATCGCGTTTGTGTTCAACCAGGCGCTTGGCTTTTTCAATCACCATTTCCGCCACCTGCACGTGGCGAGCTGCCGGTTCGTCAAAGGTGGAAGAAATGACTTCGCCTTTTACCGAGCGCTGCATGTCCGTGACTTCTTCCGGACGTTCATCAATCAGCAGCACGATCAGCACAACTTCAGGATGATTGGTGGTAATGGAATTGGCGATGTTCTGCAGCAACATGGTCTTGCCAGTACGCGGCGGAGCTACGATCAAGCCGCGCTGGCCTTTGCCAATGGGCGTAAGCAGGTCCATGACGCGTCCGCTTACATTTTCACGGACCGTCTCAACCTTGAGCCGCTCCTGCGGATACAGCGGCGTGAGATTATCAAACAAAATTTTGTTGCGCGCTTCTTCCGGCGATTCAAAGTTGACCGCTTCAATTTTTACCAGCGCAAAATATTTTTCGCCTTCATGCGGCGGACGCACCTGGCCGCTGATGGTGTCACCGGTTTTCAGGTCGAACTTGCGGATCTGCGAGGGTGATACATAAATATCGTCTGGGCCGGGCAGGTAGTTGTAATCAGGGGAGCGGAGGAAGCCATAGCCATCGGGCAGGATTTCCAGCACACCCTCCGCGAAGATGTGTCCTTCTTTTTCACTCTGGGCCTGCAGGATTTTGAAGATGAGGTCCTGCTTGCGGAGACCGCTGGCGCCAGGCAGGTCGAGGGTGCGCGCGATCTTGGTAAGCTCAGTAATATTTTTTTCTTTGAGTTCTGCGATTGTCATGAATTAGTCACCTACGGGAGTTTTCTAGATTGGTAAGGAAGGAGTGCGTGGACCAAAAGGCGTGGGATTTGTCCCCTCAGAAAAACCTGAGGACCCGCCAGGCGCCTGGCCCGGCGGGATTTTCAGGAAAGCCTATTATGCAGCGCGACGCTGCTGATCGACAACTTTTTCGGCGGACTTAAGTTCGATCACCGATTCGGCCTCGTGGGCCTTGCCGACGCGTACCAAAACTTCGTTCATCGTCTCTTGCACGCGGGTGTTGGGCTTGTGAAACTTCCGCGTTGCCTTTGAGATGGTTTGGCAAAGAAGATAGCGGTTCCGCACTGTATCAAGTGCGTGATAAATCAAGTCAGAGCGCATGTCTGTTTTTCTCCTTAGTTATTAGTTCACTGGTATATATAAGTTTTGATTCTTACAATTACGAATGAATTCAAATATTTACGTGCCTGTCTGGATAAGACGCACTGCAACCCAACTCTTCTGCCTCATCTAAGGCATATAAAAATCTGATGTTGGGGAAATTTCCAGAGAGAGCTGTATGCGAGTATTAGACGCAGATACTGCCATCTCCGTTGCTTAATTTTTTAACTTTGTTTTTGAATGGCTATTACTCGGAACAAAGTCAGGTACGAAGCCCATCCGTCTAGGAACGTTATAACTTAAACGGCAATTGCCTAAAGGTCAAGATTTTTTTGCAGGCTGGTGAAAAAGCTAAGTCCTTATCT
>DASZMF010000544.1:0-1506 GCA_035552035.1 Candidatus Angelobacter sp. | reverse complement strand
ACTCCCAGCCGGGGAAAACGGAGACGCCGGTTTCAGAAAGAGCATTGCGGACTGCGTCAGTGTCGCCCTCAATGCGCGCACCGGAAAGCCGCGCATGAATTTCCGTAAGCAGCTCTTCGCGCACCGGCGTTTCTGAAAGTGGGAGGAGAACAACTTCGTCCACGGCGGAGGCAGAGCGTTGGGTGCCGGGGTCGAATTTGCGGATGGACTCAACTTCGTCGCCAAAGAGCTCAATACGCAGCGGGCGATCGGCTTCCGGCGGATAGGCATCGAGCAATCCGCCGCGAACAGCATATTGTCCCGGCATCTCGACTACGTCCACGGCAGAGTAGCCAATGGTGTTCAGGTGCTGTACAAGTTCTTCTGGGTCCAGCATGTCAGTGCGGCGGATGATGCGCGCCAGATCGGTGTAATGGTCGGCGGAGCGCAGACGCATGGCCGCGGCACTGAGCGGCGTGATGATGATGGACGCGGCATTGGTGGAAATTTTCCAGAGCGCGGTGGCGCGTTCTTCCTGAATCTCCGGGTGCGGCGACATGTTCTCAAACGGCAGCACGTCATAGGCCGGCAGCTTGATGACCGCTTGCGGGTTGCACACACCGGTCAGCTCGCAAAATGACTGGATGATGGGGAAGATGGTTTCTGCGGCCCGGTTATCCGGGACGATCAGGATCAGCGGCACGCCGGCGGCGCGTTGCAAGTATGGGATGAAAAGGGATTTTGCGGTGGTAACCAGCCCAGACAGACGGATACGCCCCGCAGGAGGCTTTGACTCCCCCCTCCGCTGCTTTAGATATGAGGCCGCCTGCTGAAAACCAGGGCTCTTTTCCACGTCCGCCAGGACTTCGCGAACGAAAGGAAGGATCACATGGCTATTTTACCGCAAAGGGCGCAAAGGAACGCGAAGTAAGTTGCAGAGGTTTATTCCAGGCAAAGTAAAAAATTCAACTTACCGCGGATTTACGCGGATAGTCGCGGATCAAAAATCAAAACTGATTACGTCCCGTTGATCCGTGTTTATCCGCGGTAAGTTTTATATTTGTACTCATTCCATTTTGAGAGCCGCGTCAGCTTTATTCTTTTGCCTCCTTTGGTGCTGCCAGAGGATCGCCGCGCAGGACTTTCATCTTGTGGACAATTTCATCGGCGATCAGGCCATAGACGGTCCCGGCCAGGGAATCAACTTTGCCGGCCATTACGATGGTGGCGGTTTCGCGGTCTGTAACGGTATAGGTGAAGTGATTGGAAAAGGGAATGCGATGGACTTTGACGAGCATATCCGCCAGATCTCGCCTGCCGGTGATTTGCAGGTTCCACGCTTTGAATTCTGCCCGGCCCAGCAGTGAGCTCTGCAGTGCCTCAGGCTTCATGTAAAACGTATCGGAATCCACGTAAAAGCTTTGCGCCTTGGATACCAGTTCTTTGTTATTGGGAAGCTTTGTGTTGTCCTGCGCGAAAGCCGCGCTGGAAATAAGAACAAGAGCGAGAAATAGAAACCGTTTCATT
>DASZMF010000543.1:0-4552 GCA_035552035.1 Candidatus Angelobacter sp. | reverse complement strand
GTGTGAGATTCACGCCACGCGCGGGCTCTGTGACCGTGGAAGCGTACACCGCACCTTTTCTCAAGGACGCGCCTGCCATGGTAAAAGCCTTTGCACCCAACCTTGTGGGACTGTTCAGCGTGACTGTGGCAAACAAATGATGTGAGCTAGCAGACGCAAAGCCATTCAAGAGGAGTGAATCATGCAGGTGATTAATCTGGCGCAAAAGTTTGCCACGTTTCAAGACCATTTCAGTCCCAAGATTGTGGGCGAGCTCAATAATTTCCAGGTCAAGCTGGTGAAGGTGCAAGGCGAATTTATGTGGCATCACCACGACGCAGAAGACGAAATGTTTATGGTAGTAAAAGGTCTGCTGCACATGAAACTGCGCGAGGCCAACGGCACGGAGCGCGATGAGGTGGTTCGTCCGGGAGAGTTCATTATTATTCCTCACGGCACGGAGCACATGCCGTACACACTGGAAGAGACACACATTATTCTCTTTGAGCCAGCCACTACGCTGAATACCGGCAACATCCAGAATGAGCGCACTGTGGCCGACCTGCAAAAGATTTAGCGGCTCGCCAGTGGCGCGCTGATGCTTTCCAGTGATTGTCTTTCCGCTTTAACGCCGAGCTTCCATTCGGTGGCTGCGGCCATGAGCATGAGCGCTGCGCCGACCAGGTATCCGTAAAAGACATGCGTGCGCGAGCCGGTTCCAATGAGGATGCCGAACAGCACCGGCGCGCCGACCCCGCCGGCTAGTGTTCCGGCAGCATAAAAAACTGAAATCGCCAGGGCGCGGATTTCCAGCGGGAAGATTTCGCTCACCGTGAGATAGGCCGAACTGGCGGCGCAGCTGGCGACAAAGAAGATCACCGTCCAGCATGCGGTCTGCGTGACGCCGGTGAGCAGGCCTTGCTGGAAGAACCATCCGGTAATGGCCAGCAGCAGGCCGGAAATCGCATAGGTGGCAATGATCATGGGCTTGCGGCCCAGGGTGTCAAAAAGGCGGCCCATCAGGATTGGGCCGAGCAAGTTGCCGAGAGAAAATGGAAGCAGATAAAAGCCAACGCGCTCTGGCGCGACCTGATAAAACTCCACCAGCAGTAGAGCGTATGTGAAAAAGATGGCGTTATAAAAAAATGCCTGGGCGATCATGAGCGAGAGCCCGAGCAGCGAGCGCGTGCCGTGGGTGTGGACCATGGCCTGCCAGATTTCGTTCCACGGCGTGCGATGGCGCATGGTCAGCGTCAGCATCTCGCCATCAGGCTCGGGCAGCGGCTGGGTCTTGCGCACCTCGGCTTCTATCTGACACAGGATTTTTTCTGCTTCAGCCTCGCGTCCGTGGGTGATGAGCCAGCGCGGCGACTCTGGAATAAGATGCCGGATAAAAATAATCACCAAACCCAGCGCTGCTCCCAGCAGAAAGGCAAAGCGCCATCCAATGTTGGACGAGAACGTGTTTACATTCAGCAGAAAGATAGTTGCCACTGCTCCGAGCGCCGCGCCGAGCCAATACGTTGCGTTGATGGTGAGATCCACGTGTCCGCGTACGCGAGCTGGAATCAGCTCGTCAATGGCTGAGTTGATGGCTGCATATTCGCCCCCGATGCCTGCGCCGGTAATGAGGCGGAAAAGCGCGAAGCTCCAGAAGTTCCATGAGAGAGCCGAGCATGCCGTGGCGATGAGATAGACGAGCAGCGTGACGGTGAATAGTTTTTTGCGGCCCAGCAGATCAGTGGCGTAACCAAAGCCAATGGCCCCGATCACTGCGCCGATTAAATAGAACGTAGCGCTCGCGCCCACCTGCGCGTCACTCATGTGCAGGCTTTGCTTTAGGACTCCGCCTACGGCGCCGGCCAACGTAACCTCAAGACCGTCCAGCACCCAGGTAATACCCAGGCCGGTGACGATCAGCCAATGCCATCGGCTCCAGGGAAGACGGTCAAGCCGTTGCGGAACGTGTGTCTTTATTTGTTCGTCCATGGCAAGAGAATGATTCGCGCTGAAGCTCTTTAATACAGAAAATCTTCAATACAGAAAATCTTTATGATGCTATTTCGCGCGAAGGCGCTGGCACGTGCCACGATAACGGAGCAGCGATAGTAGAAGCTTACTCGCGCAGGTCGTACCCGGCGGCTTTGATTCCTTCCACCACGCGCTCACGGGTGCGCGTAACTTCGTCAGCGGTGAGTGTGCGATCATCAGCGCCGAGCGTCAGGCGGAAAGAGACACTCTTCTTATCTGGCGGCAGCGGGAAGATCAGCAGAAACTGGAGTGATACCAATTCCTTGCCGGCGAGTTGGCGCAGCTTTTCTTCGAGCGTGGCGACAAGCTCATACGTCCCCGCAACAATGGAAAGATCAAAGTTGCTGGTAGGGAAGCGGCGCAGCGGCTGATATTTATGCCGATGCGCGGGCAGCGACAGCAGCTTATCAAGATCAAGATAAAGGATGACGCCGCGTCCACGGTCCAGCATGGAGGGATGCAGCTCAAAAAGCGCTCCCAACTGCTGGCCGTCGATTGTTACCTGGGCTGACCGCAGCGGGTGCGCGATTTTGTTCTGCCCTTTCGTGGGCGTGACCTTGCAGTCTGGAACAAGATATTGCGCCACGCGTTTCATCTCCAGCAGGCTTGCGCCATCAGATTCGCGGGTGAAGATTGTGGCGGCCAGCTGGTTGCGCTCCACCGGAACGGCTTCCGCGCCCCGGCCATACGCGCGGCCGATTTCAAACAGGCGGAAGTCAGAAAAGAAGCGGCTATTGTCCACCAGGTTGCGGCGCAGGCCGGGCAGCAATGAAGGCCGCATATATTTCTGCTCAGCAATGATCGGGTTAGAGAGTTCCAACAGCTTCTCTGTTGGGTACTGGAACATCTCGGCATCCGCGTCTGAGATAAACGAATAGTTGCTGACCTCAGTAAAGCCCTGGCCCGTGAGCGTGGCGCGTATGGCGCGGTATTGCTCATGCTCAAGATTGCGTGCCGTGGGCGCGGCCAGTACCGGAGGCGCTTGCGGCGTAATGGAGGCGTAGCCCACCATGCGCCCAATTTCTTCCACCAGATCTTCTGGAATGGAAATGTCTTTGGTCGCACGCCAGCTGGGGACGGTAAGCAGCAGTTTGCGCGGGCTGGTTTGCTCCACACCAAAGGCGAGCGACTTGAAGATCTTGATGACTTCGTCCGTCTGCAGCGGACGGCCCAGCTTGCGTTCAGCCCAGTCAATATCCAGCTGGATTTTTGGCGGCGTGGACTTGCGCGCATATTCATCAATGGGCTGCGCGGCCTGGCATCCGGGTGAAATCTGCTTCAGCAGTTCAACTGCACGGGCCAATGCGCGGACAGTATTTTCCGGGTCCTGGCCTTTTTCAAAGCGCATAGATGCATCTGTCCGCAACTTGAGGCGCGACGAAGACTTGCGCACCTGAGACGCAGGGAACGAAGCCGCTTCCAGGATGATGCGTTTGGTTGAGGCGTGAATCGCCGTGCCATTGCCGCCGATAATGCCGGCAATGCCCACGGGTTTTTCTTTGTCCGCGATAACAATGTCTTCTTCTGTCAGCGAATATTTTTCGCCGTTCAGGGCCAGCATGGATTCGCCTTTGCGCGCCGCGCGCACCACAATGGCATTGCCCAGCAGATCAGCGTCATAGGCGTGCATGGGCTGGCCCAATTCGCATGAAACATAGTTGGTTACATCCACCAGATTATTGATGGGATTAATGCCGAGCGAGTTCAGGCGGTATTGCATCCACAGCGGTGAAGGCGCGACTTTCACGTTCTCAACGCGCTGGCCGCTGAAGCGCGCGCAGAGATTGGCGTCTTCAATCGCAATGGAAATATCGCCGGTAGTCGCGGCCGCGGGCAGATCGCTTACAGTATCCGCCACGCTCAAGCCGGAGATGGCTGCAACCTCGCGGGCCATGCCCAGGTGTCCCCAGAGATCAGGGCGATTGGTGAGCGATTTATTGTCGATCTCAATAATGGAGTCAGGTTCGTTGCGCTCGGCATCGGCCACGGCAGAAACGCTGGCGCCAGGGAACGCGCCGGGATCATGTACGCCGTCGCACTCGGCGGTCTTCATCGTGATCTGCTGGGCAAGCGAGGTCACGTCCATTTTCAGGCCGGGAACAAGCTCGCGTAACCAGTTGTAAGAAAATTTCATAGTTAAAAATTCGTCATTAGAACTTCAGTGACTAAAACTGATTCAGGAAACGCAGATCGCCGCTCTGCATCAGGCGGATATCGTCAATCGCATAGCGCATCATGGCCAGGCGCGTCAGGCCCAGGCCAAAGGCAAATCCATTCCACTCGCGCGGATCAAGCCCGGAGTTTTTGATCACATTCGGATGCACTAGCCCGCACGGCAGCAACTCCACCCATCCGCTCTGCTTGCAAACCGCGCAGCCGTTGCCGCCACAGATCAGGCATTGGATGTCCAACTCAAAGCCGGGCTCAACGAACGGAAAATAGCCGGGACGCAGGCGGACTGTAACTGTACGGCCGAAGATTGAGCTCAGCAGAGTCTGCATGAAATAAAGAAGATTGCCCACGGAAACGTCTCGATCGACCA
>DASZMF010000542.1:0-4759 GCA_035552035.1 Candidatus Angelobacter sp. | reverse complement strand
GCGGCCTGCGAGCCTTCATAGCGCAATGTAAAGTGGCTGCTCTCCTGCTGGCGGAAATCCGCTTCCGTCCGCGATTCACGCTCCACGCGCTCCAGTAGCTGCTTCACACGTTCGTCGGCACGAAGCTGCAAAGACCGCTTGAATGAGGCAATCGCCTCGCGATTGTGGTCACTCTTGTAATACGCATAGCCCAGCAGGGCAAAAGCGTCAGCCGATTGCGGACTCACGCGCGTGGCCTGCAACGCGTGGTTCAACGCCTCATCTGTGCGGCCAAGTTGCAGCAGGACTGCTGCATAGTTTTCCTGTAGAACACCGTGAGTCGGCAGAAATGTGAGAGCCGCTTCCAGATAGCGTGCCGCAGCCGAATAATTACGCCGCTTCTCTTCAAAGTTCGCAGCCACGGAGTTGGCGGCCGCGGACTCCAGAGAATCACCGTTCGCCTCAACCGCTTTTATAGCTGCCTGATCCACTGCGCCATTGCGGATCACGCGGTCCACAAGATCGCCCGAGCCAGCCATTTCTTCATGCGAGGGCGGCGCTTCCAGAGGAGCGCCCGCGGCGGAAGAAGATGGCAGCGGCGAAGCCGGAATCACCGGGCCTTTCTCAATCCGCGCCACAATTGACTTGGGAATGGTCAGCGTGTTGTCGCCGATGGTATATTCCACGCGTCCGTTGTGTTCCTGGGCCGAGTCAGCCTGAATGCGGTCGCCGTTTTTCAGCACAATTGTGTCTGCGCCGGCGCAGGCACAAAGTACGGTAAAAGCGAAAAATGTGATAATCGATTTCAATTCAGAAAAGTCTAAGCAATTATGGCATGTCTATGAAGCGTGTCTTCATCCAGAAAGTAACGAAGGTACTATCGGCGCTCGCCCTTCTGGGGTTGATAAACCTTGGTGGCATGAACCTGTGGTGCATGCAGGCGTCTGGCCAGCCCGCGGCTTCAACCTCTAGCGCAGTGGCGCTTTACCGTGACCTGCTTAACCCCTCCTTTGACGTAAAGGACGTTTACCAGATTCGCGAAGTCTCCATACTGCTGGAAGACCTGCACATCTCGATCAGCGATGGCACGCTGGCCTTTATGCGCGAGACCAACGGACACATTACCGGCGCGGTTTTTGAAGGCGTGGGCGAAGTGCTGCTGGTGCCTCCAAATCGCGCGGAGAAGACCTCGCTTGCGCTGTTTACTGGCTCGGCGGTGCTGGAAAAGCGTTTTCAATCGGCCTACTTCCGATTCTCTGACAGCACGGTGGTGGAAGCGCTGCAAGCCGGGCTTCGCGGCCATCCCGATGAAGCGCAGGAATTTATTACCCGATGGCAGGAGCCAGCCACGGCCCTGGCTCGCGGTGACGCGCTGCTGATTCTTCAATCCATGACCAGCACCAAGGAGGCGGCTGCGCGCTTTGTGCACCTGCGCATGGGCGGCACCTCATCGGGCATTGTGGACGTATTTTTTGACACCAACGTGGCTGAGCAAATCAGTGTAGCGCAGGCCAACTTAATTAATGACGCTTCTTTCTATGACATATGGACATCGTTTCCCATGCGTTCCGTCCGCGAGGCCGCTGGAGAAGAAGATCCGGCGACGCGCGCCAACTATGAGATGTCTGACTACGTGCTGCACGTAAAAATTCAGCCGCCCACCGATCTCAGCGCTGAAGCTGAATTCACGCTCACGCCGCACCACTCTGGCCGACGGACCGTGGTTCTGGAATTCTCGCGCTACCTCAAGCTGGCTGAAGTACGCGTGAATGGCGAACCAGCGGAGTTTATCCAGAATGAAGCCATCAGCGGCAGCGACCTGGCCCGTCGTGGCGACGATCTCATTGGCGTAGTCATGCCCACGCCGATGAAAAAAGACCATCCGGTAAAACTTTCTTTCAAATATTCCGGCCCCGTCATGTTCAGTGCCGGCGGCGAACTGCTGTATGTGGGCGCGCGCGGCACGTGGTATCCAAATGTTGGCCCCAGCTTTTCCAACTTTGACCTCACCTTTGAATGTCCGGGTGACTGGCAGGTGGTGGGCACAGGCAAACAAGTTTCCAGCACGCTGACTGACGGCAAACGCATAACTCATTTCGTTACGGAAAAGCCCATTGGACGCGCCGGCTTCAACATGGGCAAATTCGTGGCTGCCTCCTCCGCATCTGGGCAAGTCAATATCCACGCTTATGGCGCACGCAACGTTGAGCAATCACTCGCCAACACGGAAGCGCGCTCGGGCCGCAAACCTGATCCCACGCGCGAGACCCAGCAGATCGCCGACCAGGCCGCCAACACCGTGCAGTTTCTCTCCGCCGAGCTTGCGCCATTTCCTTATTCCAATCTGGAAATCACACAGCTGCCCGGCATGTTGAGCCAGTCATGGCCCGGGTTGATCTATCTTTCCAGTACGGCGTTTCTCTCGCCCGACGAGCGCCGCGCCCTGGGCGTGCATGATCCGTATGTAGAACTTCTGCTCAGCCGCCTGATGCTCTCCCATGAAACCGCGCACCAGTGGTGGGGTGACGCCGTGGATTGGGTCAGCTATCGCGACGAATGGATTGTGGAGGCGCTGGCCAATTACAGCGCGCTGGTCATGCTGGAAAAACAGCATCCCGGCGACATGAAGACAGCGCTCAACTATTACCGCAACGAGCTGCTGCGTGAAACCAAAAGCGGCATCATTGCTGAAGCTGGTCCGGTCACGCTGGGCCGCCGTCTCACATCGTCAAAATTTCCTGATGCTTATGAGCGCGTGCTTTATGGCCGAGGCACATGGCTCATACACATGCTGCGCACCATGCTGCATGAAGCCGATCTGCGTGAAGGCCATGAAAGCAATGGCGACGCAGTCTTTTTTGCCGCGCTGCAAGGCCTGCTGGCCAAAGCGCCGAACCACAAAGTTTCAACGCTCGACCTGCAACGCGCTTTTGAGCAGGTGATGCCGGCATCATTGGGCTATGATGGCAAGAAGTCGCTCGACTGGTTCTTTGATAGCTGGGTCAACGGCAACTCTATTCCACAGTTCACGCTGGACTCTGTCCATCTAACGCCTGGAACCGGCAAGCAGGCCGGCAAATTGAAGGTGACTGGAACAATTGTGGAAGAGCATGCCGACAAAGACATGGTGACCGCCGTACCTTTATACGCCGTGGATGCCACTGGCCGATCACGCTTCATGGCCTTTGTCTTCGCCGACGACGCCAGGACCGATTTCACCCTGATCGCTCCGGCTGACACGAAGCTGATCCTGCTGGATCCGGAAGAGACGCTGCTGCGGAGATAAAACGTTCAGGTGGATTTATTTCCGGCAGCGATCTTTCGCTATGCCTCAAGATCAAAGCCAGCTTCTCCACCGTGATCGGCAGCCGTCGTACTCGTTTTCCCGTGGCAGCAAAAATGGCATTGGCAATTGCCGGAGCCACGGTGGGGACGGCTGTCTCACCGAATCCGCCGGGCACATCTGAACCTTGCAGCAAATAGGTTTCAACGCGCGGCGCCTGATCGATGCGCAAGACTTTGAAATCTGAAAAACTACGCTCCTGCGCCTGCCCGTCTTTGAAATTGATCTTTCCGCCCAGCGCAGCAGACATGCCCCAGGCGATTGCGCTTTCAGTCTGGCCTTCAATGCCGAGCGGATTCAGTGCGAGTCCGCAATCCACGGCAGAAACGATGCGATGCACTTTGATATCGCTAAGGTCTTTGATATCGGCTGGATCTTTGCTCAGGGAAACTTCAGCCACCTGGGCCACGTAGCAGTCTTCAGAATAAACATTGCAGGCGATGCCGCGCGCCCATATCCGACCTGCTGCCTGAGGCAACGGTGCAGACCAGTTTGATTTTTCAGCAGCCAGCCGCAGCACCGCGATCAACCGCGCGCGATCCACTTTTGCAATTTGCAAGTCGAGCACGTTGCCGGGCTGAAGCAGTTGCAGGCGCAATTCCAGTGGATCAATTTTGGAGGCATGCGCGATTTCGTCAATGAATGATTCGCGCGCAAAAACCGTGGACGGATACATGACAGAGCGCCACGGTCCGGTGGGAACAGGCGATTGCACCGGGATGAAGTCGCTGGCCTGATGGGCGAAGTTATAGGGATTATCGAACATGCCCCACGGCATGCCATCTGCGCTATAAAAATTTTGGTTTTTGCGATCTTGCTCACTTGGCAGACTGAGCACAGAAAGATCTGGCCCGCAGGATTTGTGAATCCACGCTACAGGTTTGCCTTCAGCATTGAGACCGGCCTGCACCCGCTCAACCTTGGGAGGCTGAAAGAAGCCATGTTTCATGTCGTCATCGCGCGTCCATAGCACCTGGACTGGCTTGCCAATTGCTCTTGAAATCTCTACCGCTTCCAGAACGTAGTCCACCTGCAATCGGCGACCGAATGCGCCACCCAGCATGGTCACATTGACTTGAACTGAATCAGCGGAAACGCCGAGCCATTTTGCGGCTTCCTGCTGTGCAGCTTCTGGCGCTTGCGTGGGCACCCAGATTTCACACGAGTCCGCGCGGACATCCGCCGTGCAGTTCATGGTTTCAAGGGGCGCGTGGGCCTGATAAGGATATTCGTAAATGGCTTCGAGCTTGGTTGGCGATTCCGCCAGCACTGCATGTGCGTCACCGGTGCGGCGAATGGGAAAGCCAGGCTGAGATAGAGATTGCGCAAGGGAGTCCAGGTCCCGGCGGCACTGCCGCTGCCACTGGTGCGCAGGCGTATGCCTTTGAATCGCGTCTCCATGCGGGCCTGCGTGATGACAACTTTTTCCCAGTCGGC
>DASZMF010000541.1:0-1811 GCA_035552035.1 Candidatus Angelobacter sp. | reverse complement strand
ACTTGCGGTACCACTCGGCAGCGAGTGCATAGTCCTGCCTCACGCCGCGACCGTTTTCGTAAAAGTCCGCGATATTATTCTGGGCTGCGGCTGAGCCTTGTTCCGCGGCCAGATGATACCATGTGAGCGCTTCCTGGAAATCTTGAGATACACCCAGGCCGCGTTCGTACATCGTGCCGAGATTGAACTGGCCGACCTTGAGCCCGGCATCCGCGCATTGGCGATACAACCGTACCGCTTCAGCATAATCCTGCGCCACACCCTGGCCGCGTTGGTAGAGGACTGCCAGGTTGCTGGCGGCAACCAGATTTCCATTTTCAACGGCTTTGCGATACCATTCCACGGCCTTCTTGAAATCCTGCGGCACTCCATTTCCTTTGCTGTAAAGCAGGCCGAGGTTGGATTGAGCCTTGGCATATCCCTGCTCGGCGGCGGATTCATAAAGTTCCGCCGCCCTGGCGAAGTCCTGCGGAACGCCACGGCCATTTTCATAGAGCACGCCAAGATTGTACTGGGCTCCTTGCGAGCCTGCTTCTGCCGCCTGGGCGAACCATTTGGCGGCTTCGGCATGATCGATTTCAGTGCCGCGGCCGTGGGTATAAGCGATGCCCACATTGTTGGCGGCCGCATCATGGCCCTGCTCTGCCGCCTTCTTGAACCACGTCAACGCTTCCTTCTTGTTTTCCTTGACGCCTGTTCCTTCGCTATAGCAAAGGCCAAGGCCAAACTCCCCGTCGGATGACCCGCCTTCGGCGCCTTGCCGGTACCATTTCACCGCCTGGGCTTCGTCTTGTTCCACGCCCCACCCTTCTTGATACAGAATTCCGAGCGCGCCAGCCGCGTCTGCGTTTCCGAGTTTGGCGGATTTGAAAAAGCATTCTGCCGCCTCAGAGTAATCCTGCCGCACCCCTTTTCCGTCCTGATAATACAATCCAAGCAGATATTGTGATTCTGCATGGCCCTGCTTGGCCGCTTGGGTCAGTAGAGCGGCTGCCTTCTCCATGTTTTTGGCATTACTGTCGTCCAGCGACAACATCGCGGCCTGCATATAAAGCGAGTTGGGATCACCAGCCAATGCCCCGGCGGGGCCAGTTCCCGCCATTTGCTGCAGCAGTGTCAGAGCGTCCGCTACGTCCATTTCTCTCGATGGTCCACCGCTGCCGCCTTCTGTATCCCAGAATTTGGCAAATAGTTTCGGGTATTTCTTTTGAAGCGCTTCCTCATCCTCCTCCCATTCATCACCCGTCAACTCCGGCGTGGGATGATCAGGATAAGGAAACTTTTTCTTGAGCTTGGTCTCATAGGCCTGAATCGCGGCATACATGATCAATTCAAGTTCGGCATCCGGTTCAGCCTCTCCAACCAATGTTTCCGGGTCCTTGAGAGCCTGGGAAAATACTTGCTGCCCCCTTGAAATCAGCCAGGCGCGAAAATAATCAAAGGCGTCGTCAGAACACCCGCCATTGATGATATACGCGGCCGCCCACAGCTCGCGTGTATAGGATTTGTGCAGCTGTACATGAAAGAGACGGTCAAAATCCAAAATCTCCTGCTCAGAATGTGCCTCCAGGCTTTTCTGAAGCAGCGCGACCTGTTCGTCGGCATCTCCCTTGCTTTCCGCTTTTGTCGTTTCAATCAAATCCCAGAATGTGCTTTCGTTCATTTTTAGCCCTGTTTGAATGAGTTTTGAGTTGGCTTGCCACGCAAGTGCCAATGCATGCCCCTGCTTTGGCATCACGTCCGTCTCGAACTAGCATAAGCAAAGCCAATTCAAGCTTGGTAAGTTGGAAAGGCTACAGATTCACGATGCA
>DASZMF010000540.1:0-6530 GCA_035552035.1 Candidatus Angelobacter sp. | reverse complement strand
GGACTTGGTCCTTTGCCGATGGTTCCTGACGTATTTGATAGCTTCCAGATTCAGCTGGGTCAGCAACCTTCACCGTTCTATGGCAACCAGCAGCTGGGGCAGCTTGTACCGTTCCCAGATGCCACGATTCCAGCGGCCACTTGCATCGCGGGTAACTTTGTTTCCGTGGCGCGGCCTGTAGCTACTTCAACCCCGAACCCAGCTTTCGCCGGCACCACTGTCACACTGAGTGGAGCGGCAAGCACACCGCCAACCGGTCCGTTCTTTTGGACTCAGATCATTAACCCGGGCGATCCGGTTGTGAGCATCAATAATCCGAACTCAGTAACTGCAACGATCACTGCTCCTCTGGTGGCCGTGGCACAGAACCTGACCTTCCAACTGATTGTGGGTGACGGCGTGGTTGTTCCACAGTCGAATGCCGCTTCAGTATTGGTACCTATCGTTCCAGCTCCAGTGGGCGCACCGCCGGTGGTAAGCGTTGCTTCAAGCATTCCTAGCCCTGTGGCCAGCGCTTCATCGGTGACCCTCACTGCAAACGGTGTGGATCCTTCAGCTGGCTTGTTGACCTTCACCTGGACTGCACCAGCAGGTGTGGTTCTGATTCCGGGCGCAGCCGATGGGTCGATTCAGACCTTTGTGGCTCCGACGCTCGCAGCAGGTGTTGCACCAGTACCTCTGACCTTCACGGCAACTGTGACGAGCAGCGTTACGGGTCTCACAGGCAATGCAACGATAACGATTGTGGTTAACCCGGGTGGAGACTTCATCCTGATCAACGCAACCGGCGTGGTATATCGCACACGCAAAGCGCGCTTGGTGGTTACGGCAACTGACACAACACCAAATATCACGATGACTTGCACTCTGGACATCATCAACCCGGCAACCGGCCTGCAGTACACCGGAGTCATGGGCCCGACGGTTCCAGCAGCACCTGGCGTTTACACCATCACGTTCAGCAACGTACCTCCGCCGAACACGGTGACTGTAACCTCCAGCGCGGGTGGTTCCACAGTCTCAGGCATCACCTTCCTGAGGTAACCGACTTAAACCGTGGGCTGCCGGACAAACATCCGGCAGCCCGCAAAAAACTGTAAGAAGCTTCCGAATAAAGAGAAGCCACAGAGATTGAGAAGAGAGGAATCCTAAAATGAACTCCAATACTTCGCAGCTAGTTCGCAACTCGTTTGTGCGTATGCTGGCGATAGCATTAGTCGCTCTGACAACTGTCATCGGCGCATCAGCACAAGTACCAGCCACTATCCCGCCCTTCGGAATTAACCCCGGCCAGGACGTGGGCGATCAGGGCATGTTGGTCCCTCACGGCGCGGTTCGCGTACCTGTAAAAACGGCAGCCGGCGTTCCAGTACTTGCCGCTGACGGCATAACCCCGCTGGCTGATTACTGGGTTGCGGATACGGCAAGCGGTTTTTGCCGCATTGACCAGGCAGTAAACCCCGCTAACGGCTTTACTTCTGGCGCATTGAATCTGGCCACCTGCTTCACGGATGCTACCGGCCAGCCGGCCGATTACCAGGTTGAATTCGGTTATGTCTTCGTTGCAGATATGTCCATCGGCGGAGTGATGCGCTTCAAATTCATTCCTGACGCCACTGGTCTGCACATGATTATTGATCCGGCCAACACCGTGGCGATCTTTAACTCAACGTCACTTCTAGGCACCGTAGCGGTAGGCATTCATCCTCGCGTAGAAACTTGCAGGATGGGGCCTGACGGCAAGCTCTATATCACTTTCCCAGGCAACGGCGACATCTGGCGCATCCTGAATCCTCTGTCTCCCACCTTTACTCAGGCGGGCAACAAAGTGGAGCGCGTTGGCACCTCTGACAACGCTCGCCGCGTGGATGCAATAGCCTGGATCGGACATGATCTGTGGATGGATCAGGCCGGCTTCCTGAACAAATTGCAGAATGCTGATAAATGCAACTACACCGCGAATTGCGTTGGACTGCTTGAATTTGGCAACATTACATCCAATCTGGGTGTAGCCTCAGATCAGCGCTTCTCCACGGACACCACCGGTCACCATCTTTATTTTGGCGACGGCAACAACGTAGTGGACTATGACACCGCTACACAGCAGACCATGACCATTGTCACCAACACCGGCAACCTCGTCAGCGGCCCCCTTGTTGGCGGCGTTGCTCCAACCACTCCGGTGGCAACCTCAATTATTCAGGGCATCAATCTGGATCAGGCAACCGGCGATTTCATTGTCGTGGACGACACGAACATTGAAGCGCCCCTTCCTGAAGCCGCGGGCCCAAATCCTGGCGGCACCGGCCGCATCTGGATGGTGAAGGCTGGCGTGCTCGAGCCTTGCGGTCCAGCTCCAACCTGCAGCATGGATTCCCAGGTAGGCAATAGCGGCCCAGTGTTCACAGCTCAGGAAGAAGTAGCCGCTCGCCGCGCTACCCTGTTGCTCGCTGGCGTAACTCACCCACGTGGTCTGCTCTTCCTGGGCGACCGTTACTGGGTATCCGATGAAGTCAACGGCTTCTGCCGCATTGACGAAAACATTCTCACTGGCGCAGCTTCACTGAGCCATTGCTATAAACCAACCGCCAGCTTTATCCCTGGCCAGGCAGATGCGACGGACGGTGCAACTCTGGCCGGTCTTCGCACCGTGTATGTTCCAGACGCTTCCGGCGCAGCCGGTATCGCCCGGTTCTCCTTTAACCCAGCCAACGGTGGAACGCTTAGCCAGACTGGTGTTCTGAGTTCTGGTACCAGCGCTGCGGAATCAGTTGCGATTCCCAGACAGGTTCCTGGCACCACCGTTGTACCGGAAGATGCCCTCTATGTCGGCTTCTCCAACAATGGCGGTATCTCTAAAATCACCAAACCAACGACTACCCCCAGCGCTTTAATTCCGGTAGCTAACCTGGAAAACGGCGTGGGTGTAATCAGCATGGCGTTCTACGGCGGCGACTTGTACATGGCGGAAGAAGGCACCCCGGTGCTGGCCAATGGCAACGTTAACAGCGTGAAACGTGGTTCGTTCAACACCTATATGCCAAAAGCTTCACCCTTCACGGCAAAGGGTACGGCCGTTTCAGTGGCTTTCCCCTCAGTGCGCGGACAGGAGCTTGGCCTGGTTGTGCAGAATCCGCTGGCTATCGCAATCGGTCCTGAGTTCGAGCGGCCGACCTGCCTTGGACCTCCGGGCGTGGCAACTGGCAACATTCTCTCCTTCACCGCTGGCGATTTGACCACCGCTCCTTCAATGTACGTTGGAGCCTCGGCGATCCCCACGACAACAACTCCGCAGAGCCCTCAGGGTACGAACACTCTTACCCAGCTGGCTGAAGTTGACCAGTGGAGCATCACCTGCAAAACGCAGAGCACCTGGGTGAATGAAGCTGCGCTGAGCCCACTGCTTAGCCTCAACGTGCCCATGGGCAGCGTAACCGCCATCGCAGTTAGCGGTCACGATGGGCTGGCAACCATGGCAATCGCTGACGATCCAACCGCACAGGTTCCTGATCCAAAGGGCGGCCTGGCGAAGGATCCGAACGGGATTCCTCTAACTACTCCGGCTGCAATTCATGGCCAGGGTCACATCTACATCGTTCGCTAACAACAACCCCTTGATTCCTCTCGGCTGGCGGGAAACATCCCGCCAGCCTTTTTTCTTTTGTAGATAACTATATTGTTCTAGTTGAAGCTCGTGCATTAAGTTGCGATTTTGATTAGGGCCATCTCCTAACCTGTTTTTTGAAGGGGCTCACCTTCAGCTGTGGCCGTGAAAGACCTTATAGATTAGGCTCTGAAGTTAATAATCAACATTGGGAGTATTCGATCGGAGTAAGCGCGCTAGTAGTATCGGCGCCAAAGCGCGTAGTTATTCTTTTAAGCTCTGAGCTTTCGGCCCTTCGATCCAGAAATAGTATTTACGGCGCCGTTACCAGGTTAAAGACAAGTCACGGGGTAGATTGAGGGTACTTTGATATAGGTTATTGTGAAGTTTTTGAATTTCTAATTCGATTCTCAGCCAGCCTTAATTACTAAAGTCTATCTTCTATCCATAAAGGGTTTGTGAAGATAGTCTCTCCGATTTCTTAGATCGATCCATTACACGAAACAATCGATACTAAAAAAATACGGCTGGTCATCCGCGCCCAATCCCTTTAGCTGTGCCAACCTAGTTTTTTTCGCCAATGCTGTTCTTCCGGGTAGCAGAGGTAATCGGCCTAAATCCGTTTGCTGAACTATTGAGGGGGGAATACCATGCCTAGCGCATACCCAACAACGCGAGCTATTTGTCTCGTACTGGCCGTTGTGGTTGCGCGCAATGCTTCCGCTGGAAGCGTAATGATCGGCAGTCATCAGTCAGGCGCTGCAAGCGTGGGCGGTTCATACCCGCGGCAGCTTAAGCAGTTCACCGTCGTGAATCTCAGCGCGGTAAAAAGTAGTGATACGTCCTCGAATACGCAAGACCCTCGCGGCTTTCAGTCTCCGGCAGCTTTTTTAACACCCCCATCTGTTCCGGAAGCCCTGCGTACATCAACGGATATTTCCTTTCACGACCCAAGAAGAAACGCTGTGAAGTCGTTTTCCAAATTCAGGAGCCCCAAATGATTTCCCTCAGGACAACAAGTGGTTATGCTCGCGGCACAGCCGCGGCAATTTTGTTGTTGATCATGGCACTCATGCTTCCAGCGAGTCTTGCTGCGCAGAGCTTTGTCTATGTCAACAATCAGGACACAGTCAACACAGTCTCCGGTTTCTCCGTAGCACCCACCGGAGCCCTTACCCCTATCGCAGGTTCGCCCTTTGCCACCGCCGGCGCCGGCTCAACCGTAACTTGCTATGGTCTGGACCGCATGACCGTGAATATGGCGGACAATCTTTTGTTCGTCTCGAACAGCGCTGATCAGACCATCAGTGTATTCCAGATTGATCCTGTAGCCGGCGGCTTGACCCTGGCTCCCGGATCGCCCGTGAACAGCGGCCTGGCCCTGGATGGCTGTGGCGGCATCTCACTGGCCTCAACGCCCGATGGAAAATTCCTGATGGCCTCCAGCGGTGGATTGATTCAGTCCTTCAACATTGCTGCCAACGGAGCATTAACGCAGGGCATTCTCACCACTCCTTTGACCCCGGTAACCACTGTCGGCATGAAGATTTCTTCCAACGGTAAGCTACTTGCTCTTTCCGGTGAAAGAAGCGTCTTCATGTACACCGTGAATGCTGATGGATCGCTGACCGCCGTTGCCAGCTCGCCATTTTTGCGCCAGAGCACAGGGCTGATTTCCGGCCTTGAATTCAGCTGCGCCGCTGACCGTCTTTATGGCAGCGAAGCATCGACTGGTGCAAATGCCATTATTGATGGCTGGAGCGTTTCCGCCGCCGGCGTACTTGCGCCTATGGCCGGCAGCCCGCTCCTGACACCCGGCTCTGATTCCAACGTGGTTGCTTTGAGCCCGGACAACACCAAACTTTACACCAGCAGCCAGGGCAACAATTTAGTTGCAGCTCTCAGCATTGGCGCAACCGGCAGCCTCACCAGCATTGGCACGTATGGCGGCCCCACCACAGTGCATGTTCCTACCGGACTTGCCGTTGATTCCACCGGCTCATTCCTTTTTATGGCGGATGACACCTACGGCATCGCCGTATTTGGCATTGCCGCGGATGGATCGCTCTCTCCTCTGAGTGATGTTGCAACAATCCCGGGACAGGAAATGCAGGGTGTTGCTGCTTATCCAACTCATAGCTGCACCACAGCCGATCTCGCGCTTGCCATGACGGCTGCGCCCGCCACGGTGGTTTCCGGTTCTGACGTTACCATCACCTATAGCATCACCAATAACGGAACCGCTCCGGCAGCAGCCACAATCACTGACAATCTGCCTGCAGGCTTGTCACCGGATACAAACTTGCTTGGGCCTACAGGTTTGCCTATTTTGCCATGCACGGCTGACACCGGTGGTGTTTGCAGCTTGGGTCTGGCAAATCCGCACATCATTTCATTCCCGGCAATTCCCGCCGGCGCAACTGCCACGGCCACGCTCATTGCTCTTACCAGCACCGATCTGGCGAACGCAACTGTGCTCACCAACACGGCTACCATCTCCAACCGCTCAGTGATTGACGCCAACGCTGTCAACGATACAGTCACGGCTGCCATCACGATTTCAGCAGTAGCTGGTCCAACCTCTCTCACCATTCCTGTGCAGACCGCGCCTTACGGCGGCCCGGCAACGATCAGCGCAGTTTTGGCTAAGACCGCAAACACAGCTGGCGTCATCGGCAAAATCGTTACCTTTACCTTCAATGGAGCTGCAGTTGGCTCCGCTACAACTGATCTCACTGGAACGGCGAGGCTTGCCGTAAATGTCGCCGGTCTGGCCAAGGGTGCATATCCCATAACCGCCAGCTTTGCTGGTGATCCACTGTTCGGCGCCAGCACTGGCAGCGGTAGTCTTGCTGTCAGCAATGGTGTGCTCACGGTTTCTGGAGCTTTCACCATGAACTATGGTGATCCGGTTGCATCGCCGCTG
>DASZMF010000539.1:0-5035 GCA_035552035.1 Candidatus Angelobacter sp. | reverse complement strand
GGTCCTTTGTGAAGTGCAGCGTGATTTTCTGCGTAAGACGAATTGGCCCAGCCAGATTGAATTGGTTATTCTTCTTCAATTTATCGATTTCATCGCTATCAAGTGCCATTCGCGGAAGAGGAAGAATGTTGCTGCCTTTTGTCCGGTCCCGGTCATCCGGCGAAAAAAAAGATTTACGGGAGTAGTGGTAGGAAACCTTCAAGGGAAGATCAGGTGATTCAACATTCTCTATTTTTACTTTGCTGACATCGCCGGCAAAGCCCGCCGAATAGGAGACACTCTGCATCAGGTCCTTCCACTCCGTTTGAGGTGTCTGGCGGGCGGCAATTCGCAGGGGGACCGCCTGGCCGCCTTCCATCGACGCAGTAATGTCGGCTTCAAGATTCCCGGCGGCATCAAAGGTACCGTCTACTTCTGAAGCTTCGGATCCGGTCATGGGCGGCTCGGCTGGAGTACGTACGATAGGATCCTCCAGTTTCGGCGATACCAGCAATGCCTGCTTGTCGCGCAACTGAGGCACGATCAAGCCGTAAGGCGCCACCCCAATCGTAGGATCGAGCCAGACACGCTTCCCGTCTACATCGGCTGCCATGATGAGGTGATCAAATTGTGAAGGCGCCGGCACATCAGGATCGAGATCATTCGCAGAATGGATAAGCACGGCGTTGCTACTGATTCCCGCACTTTGCAGTAAAGCCGCCAGCAAAGAATATTTGTCTTTACAGTCTCCATATCCATTCTTTAATACCTCCGCGGCGGCATGCGGCTGGAAGCGGCCTATGCCGAATGACAAACTCACATAGCGTATGTTCAGGCTTACAAAGTTATAAAGACGCCTGGCCTTGTCTTCATTCCCTGTGGCCCCCTGAGCCAGTTCCTGTGCTTTAGCTTTTACCTCAGCGGTTGGAGATACACGGCTATCCAGCAAATCCTGGTACCATGCGGCCACTTCCTGCCAATTGCGAAAAGTGGAAAGCTGTACGTCTGGAACCTTTGTATCGGAGTCCTTGTCTTTTTTCGCGGCTGCTTTGTTTCCGTTCGCACTGGCGCTGGCGTTCTCTTTGGCAAGATTGGAGGTTTTCCACGTATAGACGCGCGTATTTGGTGTTTGTTCAGTCGTGTACGGGCTGCTACTCTTGATCTTCACCTCGCGGCCAGTCGGGACTTCCACAATCAGCTCCTCATCGTCCACCTGCGCTTGTTTGTTAAACGAGTGGCTCAACCAGAAATGGTTCTTCGCCAGCGAGTGCAGCAGCTTTGTTGTGACCTTATATTCAAGCGTGTCTCCGGGAGAGAGCGCGGCAACGGAAACATTTTTCTGCCGGTAGTCCGAATACACAGGCGCTTCGCGCGAAACCTGTAAAGAAGTTTCAGGCGTGTTTTCCAGGGATGTAACAACTACCTGGCCATTCGGCTTCCTTACCCTTACGTAGTCCAGAACCATCTGCTCATTGTCAGAGCTGTAACCGAACGCCAACTGTCCCAAGGCCTGGACCCCGGCGGGACTCAACACTTTGATGCGTAGCTCTGCTTCACGCGTGCCCGTTCCGTCAGCATTGAATGAATGCCGATTGATCATCTTTTCAATAATGAGGGCCTGCTCGGCAACCTGGGGCGACGGCACGGTCGAGCCTTGCGCGGGCGCCTGCGAGAAAACGGTGGATGCTAGAAAAAAGGCGGTAAGCAGGATGCGAAAGGCATGGGAAGTTGCGGGCATAGAAACGGTTCTATAACAATTTGATCGGAGAAACAATAATGTGAGTACCTCAATATCCCTAGAAATGCCGCTGTAAGAAAAATTTTTCAGATAGCCCAGGGTTAAGACACCGCCAGAATTTGGGATGGCTGTAGCCGAAACTAATACCAACCTCCTTTGCAATCTATAACGTTGATTATGGTATCGCCGGATATAGACGGTGAGGTGGGCGTAAAAAAGGGCGCCCCTGAAGCCAGCATCAAAAATTATCAGGATGCCGACTATACAGAACGCCCTTACACTTCGTTTGCTACAGGTTCTCGAATAGCGTAATGAAAAATCTAGGCTGCCGGATGCTCCAGAATCTCAGCCAGATGGTGCAGCCGTTTTGAATCAGCCGGACTCTTTGCTGTCCCGGCGTCTTTAGCCACTGCTGGCGCCATGCTCTTCAGCTTCTCCACTTCGGCCTTGCTCATGTGCGAGCTCTCTGCGCTCTGAATTGCTTTCTGTATCGAAGTGATTTTTTCTGCCGGCAACGCTTGCGACCGTGACAATTGATCGAGATATGCTTTTGCCACCACCAATTTTGCCGGCCACTCAATCTTCTGCTGGTTCTGCACATTCAGCTCGTTGACCTGGACTGACTTCGCTGCATCGATTTCGTTCTGGGTCAGGAATTTGGTCGGCGTCAGTTCAAACACATCCACGCCGCGCGCAATCTCTGAGCCGTAAACGTTGCCGTTATACCAATAGGCTGACCAGTCGCCGCCCAGAATCAGGATATTGGGATCAATTGGCCCGCGGTCAAAGTAGGCAATTTCAAACGGATGCGCTGTGTCGGTAAAGTCCATCACAGAGATTCCGCCTTGATACCATGCCTGCACTTCAATATCGCGGCCTGGTACTGGAACCAGCGAACCGTTGTGCGCCACGCAGTTTTCCGTATCGCCCTGCGCAGCCGGCAGCTTGTAATAGTTCTCAAAAGTCAGTTTGTCATTCTTCAAGCCAAAGATCGCGTCCGCGCCCCACTTGCTCGGATCGTTCGGACGGCACCGCGCTCCCAGGCCTCCGCCCCATTCGTCAGTGAAAACCACTTTGCTTCCGTCATTTGAGAATGAAGCCGAATGCCAATAGGAATAGTTCGGATCGTTCACCGCATCTACGCGCTTGGGATTGACCGGGTCTTTGATGTCGAGCAGAATTCCGTTTCCTGAGCACGCGCCCGCCGCCAACCCAATCGCTGAGTAGACAGTAATGTCGTGGCACTGGTTCGTGTCCGCCGGCTTTTCCGCGCCTTTCTTGCCGTGAGTGCCACCGTTGTTCAGGCCGTTCATAGCGCCAGTGCGCGGATCAATAAATACCCGCGGGTTGGAGACAACTTTAGCGTCCTGCGGCGCAGCCAGCGGGACCTTGATTACGTCAATACGAAACAGTGCCGTGTTCGGGTCTTTGTCCGGCTTTTCACCTGAGCAGCCAGCCAGTTCTTCTGGCTGCCGCACAAACGATGTGCCCGATACGTAGATATAAACATTGTCTTTGTCTTTTGGATCCACCACCAGCGTATGCGTGTGCGATCCACGGCAGGTTTGCACTGCTGCTACCTGCTTGGGATTCTTGATGTCAGAAATGTCAAAAATTCTTACGCCGCGAAAACGGTCTTTTTGCGCTGCCGGCAACGGACGTTTCTTCTCTTTGTCATCAGCTGGCTTTTTCTCTTTATCATCGGTGGCTGGCGGAGGCGGATCTGCTGGAAAACCCTGTGAGCCGCAATCCAGACGGCCATTCGGCATCTCCACTGACATGAACAGAAGGTTTTTATACACTGACACGTCGCCCTGCCCGCCCGGACACACCAGTGAGGTCAGCAGTTTGGTTTCCGCCGGATTGGAGATATCAAAAATATTTACGCCATAAAAATTTCCCTGGAACAGGTGAGTGCCCTGGAACGCAAAATCTGAGTTCGCAAAAGCAAGCTGCGCAATGACCAATTGCATTGGCTTGGGGATCTTCGCGCCGTTGCCCACACGGAGCTGGCCGAGCACCTTCTGCACTCTCGGATCATCGGCGTCGGTAGTCCCGAGCTGAAAGGCGTCTGGCTTCTTCACCAGCACAAGATGCTTCATGCCCATGGCCGCTTCGCCCGCGTCATACATTCCCGGGGTCAGCTTGGCGCGCGGATCGTTTGCGTCTGATCCCGTCATGCCCGCAGGTAGCGCGGGCGCAGGCTCAGGCGCAAACGGATTCTTGTCTTCATCGTCTGCTTCCGCTGCCGGCGAAGGGGACGCTGCGGGTGTGGGCGTGGGTGAAGGCGTTTGTGCCTGCAGCCGGCTCACTCCGGAAAATAAAAAGATCGCGGCTAACGCCGCGAGAAAAGCAAAACTGGGCACTCGGTTCATTGTTTCTCCTCTGGAATCTTTTTCTCCAACATGGCCTGCATAATCCTGATCTCGGCCCGTTGGGTATTGTCCGCATCGGTCGCGAAGTTAAACACCTCGGCATCCTGCCCCGCGCCTGCGGTATTGAACAGGTCTTTCACCATGGTCAAAGCGCCGTCATGGTGCTGAATCATCCCGGTCAGGAATAAATGATCAAACTCGGCGTTCCTGGCCTTCCGTAGCAAATCCATCTGTTCCGGTGTAAGCATGCCCGGCATTAGCGCCATCGCATGGCCTGACTTGTCCATTTCCGGCATTCCCGTCATCGCCATGGATGTTGCTTCTCCGCGGACCGCTAGCCAGCGCTTCATAAACTTGATCTCGTCTGACTGCGAGCTGCTGATGCGCGCACCCAATGACCGCAGTTCCTTATTCTCAGTATGCGACGCAATCAGCGCCGTCATCTCCACCGCCTGCGAATGGTGCATGATCATGCCCTGCATGAATTCCACGTCAGTCTGCGAGCGCGGTGGCAGCTGTGCCATTGTGGATTGCGGCAGCTTCTTGCTCGGCTGACCCGGCGCACCCGGCTGAACCACCACAGCAGGTGCCGGAGCGGTCTGCTGTGCGTGGGCAGTCAGACAGAAAAAGCTTGTGGCGGAGATCGCTGCAAGGAACAAGCCAGGGCTGCCCAAAGCTGCAAAAACCCGCGCCGGCCGCAGCTTGCGGGACGATAAATAAAGACGTTGCTTCGTAACCTTGGCGGAAATACTCATTCGGATTCGACGAAAGTTTGTCACGGAATATTAACACTCTCCAAGAAGGAGAGCGAACCCTAGATTAGACACAGGATTTTGCAACTTGTAAGCAACTCAGCCCCATAATTACGCACAAAGACACGATTTGCGAGCTGACTGCCACTCCGGTGTATGGATTTCCAGCCCCTGCGGAATAGCCCGACCAG
>DASZMF010000538.1:0-12712 GCA_035552035.1 Candidatus Angelobacter sp. | reverse complement strand
GACCTGAAGCTTGCCGTTTTTGTAGACCACCTGCTTGGGGGCCGTACCGGAAACCTCAAACGCCGCGTCCACGCTGCCATTGTTGCGCCGGAAATAAATGCGTCCGGTCTGCGGGGGATCATCCATGGCCTTCAACAACTCCTGGTAGTTCTGGAACTCGAAATCCGCCTGGGCCGATTTAAAGCCATGCGCCGTCTGGTTCATTTTTGCCAGGACCGCGCTTAAATCGTTATTGGAATTTGCAGCCGTGTTCTCGCTGGGTTTTGCGGGATTCGCGGCCTGGCCCTGTTTTGCGCTCGCCATCTGTTCCGGCTGGGCCTTGGACGACTGCTGTGCGTTGACGGATTGTTTTAACGGCGAATCAGCCGACGCAGCAGGAACCGTTTGCGCCACACCCATGGCTGCGGCAAGCGGCACAAATAAAATTGATAACGCCAGATTACGTTTCATCACTTTCGTGCCTTTCTTCTCTGCATTGCGGCCGAATACTCGCGCAGTCCATTCCTCGCAAAGGCGGTTTTTGCGCGCCAGTAACTTCTAGCATTCCCTAAGGCAGACATTGTTGAAGCTGGTTACGTTGACTGCCGCCCAATGAACTTTTATCTATGCTGCGCCCTGCCGATGCGGAATTTATCTGCGCGACATTACCTGTGGACCCACGCACGATACGCCACCACGTGCCCGGTGCCATCGCGCACCTGCTCCACGCGGTCCACGGTTACAGATCCGGCCACTGGCTTGAGCATGCGTTGAAAGTTGGTGCGCACCATGCCTTCATCCTGTGCGTCCACGGCAGCGGCTTCCACCTGGAATGTCTTCCCGTCAGAGCTGGCAACAATCTCAGTAGGATGCGGCAGCGGAATGGGCGGTTTGTCTTTGAAATTGATGAAATGCGGCGCAATGAAAATAAAGGCCAGGATCAGCGTGACCATTACGTCGTAATGGAAGCTCCCCCGCTCGTAGGTCCAGAACAGATAGCCTTTCAGCGTGCGGCCAATGCGAGACATATGAATAGTTTAGCAAACCAAAACCTTGAAACACAGAGGAACAGAGGCAGCAGAGAAAAGAGGAAAAAATGGGAAACAGCCCATGGATTTGAGCCGGATTCCGCATTACAGGAAGAGTCAATGCTTTTATAGGCGCGCTGTTGAACAGCTCTCAACAGAAACACAAAGGAGCAAACGTAACTACATGTCGTCAGCAAAACTGCATTGGGCTGCCAAAAAATAGGCACAGATCCCTCTGTTCCTCTGTGTTTCAAAGTTTTGGTATTTGATCCGCGATCATCCGCGCAAATCTGCGGTAAAGATTTTCTTTTGCCTTTCCTCCGTGATCCTTCGTGTCCTCTGTGGTAAAAGATTTTGGTTTTCCCATCAGTGTTATCAGTGAAAATCAGTGGTAAGAATTAAAATTTCTTCGCCGTGATCCTCTCCGCGCCCACATATTTCTGCAGCACTTCCGGCACCAGCACGCTGCCGTCGGCCTGCTGATAGTTTTCCAGAATCGCCAGCCACGTCCTTCCAATCGCCAAACCGCTGCCGTTCAACGTGTGCACATACTCGCTCTTCTTGCTGCCATCCGGACGGAAACGTATATTCGCCCGCCGCGCCTGATAGGCCTCAAAGTTTGAGCAGGAAGAAATTTCGCGATACAGCTTTTGTCCTGGCAGCCATACTTCCAGGTCATATGTCTTGGAAGAACTCGGCCCCATGTCGCCGGTGCACAGCAGCATGGTGCGATAGTGCAGCCCCAATTTTTGCAGAATGGTTTCCGCATCGCGCGTGAGCTGTTCATGCTGTTCGTACGATTGGTCAGGCCGCGCAAATTTCACCAGCTCAACTTTCTGGAACTGGTGCTGCCGGATAATCCCGCGCACATCTTTTCCGTAAGAGCCCGCTTCACTGCGGAAGCACGGCGTGTATCCGGTGACAGAGAGCGGCAAACGCGTGGTATCAATTGTCTCGTCGCGATAAAGATTCGTCAGCGGAACTTCCGCCGTGGGGATCAGCCACAGGTCGTGGTTATCGATTTTAAAAAGATCGTTGGCAAATTTCGGGAGCTGGCCGGTGCCGTACATGGAATCAGAATTCACCATGTAGGGCGTAAGCACTTCCGTATAGCCATGCTCGCTGGTATGCAGGTCGAGCATAAAATTGGCCAGCGCCCGCTCCAGCTTCGCGCCCAGGTCCCAATACACGGCAAACCTTGCGCCCGTGAGTTTAACCGCGCGCTCCATATCCAGAATGCCCAACTGCTCGCCCAGTTCCCAGTGTGGCTTCGGCGTAAAGCTGAACTCGGGCGGCGTGCCCCACTTGCGAACTTCCTTGTTATCGTCTGCAGAGTGGCCCACCGGCACAGACTCATGCGGCATGTTGGGGATGCCCGCCAACATCGTCCGCAATTCCAGGTCAATCTCGCCGGCCTGCTTTTCCAGTTCATCGCCCTGGACGCGCAGCGCTTTGGTCTGCTCCATCTGCGCGGTGGCGTCCTGTCCAGATTTTTTGAGCTTGGCAATTTCCTCTGACGCACGATTTCTCTGCGCCTTCAGACTCTCGGATTGCGTAATCAGCGCGCGACGTTTTTCATCTATCTGGCGAAAGCCGGCCAGCACCTGGGCAGGGTCAGCGCCCCGGCGGCGCAGCATCTCTTCAATGGTAGAAAGGTTTTCCCGGACGTAAGCTAAGTCGAGCATAAGAATCTAAATACTTTACCAAAAAATCTTTGCTTACCGCGGATTTGCGCGGATGCTCGCGGATTAAAACTCAAAAGAAAAACCTTGAAACACAGAGGAACAGAGGCAGCAGAGGAAATAAAATGACTGGCCAATCTAATGACTGGGTAATCTCTACTAAGCGGTGCTAAAGCCTTTGGCTCCTCCGCTTACTTTTCTTACTCTATGTTTCAAGGTTCTAGTTTTGATCCGCGAGCATCCGCGCAAATCCGCGGTAAAGTTTTCTGTTCTCCCTCTGCGGCGTCTGTTCCTCTGTGTTTCAAGACTTTGACTTTTCCTGATCGGTGTAATCAGTAGTGGGATTTCGGGGTTTTCCGATGTCGGCGATGACGCGCGATTCCGGCGATGTCCCGATTTCTATCCGTGTTCATCCGTGGTAAGGTTTTCCCTGAATGGAAAAGAAAGTCTTCTGGCTGCTCTTCGTCGTTCTTGGGCTGGCGCTTGATGTCGCGGTGCCCATCTGGTGGAGTCTGGCGCTCACGCTGCCTCTGCTCGTGCTGTGCTGGTGGATCGCCTACAAGAGCGGATGGTTCAGCTAATAGAGCTTCATCGATCCCTGATGAATAATAATCTCTGCAAAATTTAACGCGGTGGACTGGTGCGCAGTGAACTGGTGGGCAGTGAACTGGTGAAAGAGCGGCCCTTTAGGGCCGCGTCAAGAATTACTCAGGATTCGCGCTTTAGCGCTGGCTAGCAAACCTCGTTGACCATCATCCATCACAAGCCTAGAATCACTGCCATCCAGAGAAGCCGGGCTGTGCCCCCTGCCAATTCATTCAACTGAGGTCTTTAGAATCCGCGATGAATCTTTTTATGAATATTGCCAAGCGCAAAAACATCTCCTTCCTGCTTTCTTTTCTTCTTGCTTTAGCTGCCGCCGCAATCGCGGTTGAGAATCCACCGTCTGGTCCGGCCGTTGGCCCACCGCCTAAAACTACCGTGACCGAAGTCAAGGAGACGGTACAGGGAACGGAGATCATCGACTCCTATCGCTGGCTGGAAGACCAGAACAGCCCGGAGACACGCGCATGGATTGACGCGCAGAATGCCTACTCTGACGGCATCTTGTCCAAGCTGCCCGGGCGCGATGCCATTGCGCAGCAGGTGAGCGCCATGATCAAAGTGGATTCCATGAGCGGCCCCCAGGTCACCAATGGCCGTTATTTCTTCAGCAAGCGCCAGGCAGACCAGGACCAGTCCTCTCTTTTCATGCGTAAAGGTTTAGAAGGCAAAGATGAGTTGCTAGTCGATCCATTGCCCATGAGCCCCAAACACACGGTCACGGTCAATCTAATGGACGTTGCGCACGATGGTTCTCTCATCGCCTATGCGGTGCGTGAAGGCGGCGCCGATGAAACCACGCCGCATCTGCTGGACGTGGATTCGCATAAAGAACTCGCTGACGCTTTTCCTAAAGCGCGTTACTCTGGCTTTTCCATTCTGAATGACAAGAGCGGCGTCTATCTCACGCGCGTCACCCAGGAAGGTCCACGCGTTTACTTCCACAAAATGGGCACTGATGTTGCAGGCGATACTGAGATTTTCGGCAAGGGCTATGGCCCGGAAAACATCATTAGTTGCGGCGTCTCGCGTGATGGCCACTATCTGGATATCACCGTCTCTCACGGATCTTCAGGAGACCACACGGAACTTTATGTGCAGGATCTGGTGGCCAAAGGACCGATTGTAACGATCGTGAAAGACGTACATTCAGGGTTCAATAGCCAGATTGCCGGCGACCATATGTACATCCGCACCAACTGGAAAGCGCCGAAATGGCGCGTGATGGAAGTTGACTTGAAAAATCCTGCCATGGACAAATGGCGTGAAGTGGTGCCGGAAAGCGATGTTGTTTTAGAAGGCATGTCACTGGTAGGTGGCAAGCTGGCCATTCGCTATACGCAAAATGTGATCCCGCACGTGAAGCTGCTGGAGACCAGCGGCAAGCTGGTGCGTGAAATTCCTTTGCCAGCTCTGGGCTCAGTCTCTGGGCTGAGCGGTGAATGGGATTCTGCTGAAGCGTTCTTCTCATTCAACTCTTTCCACATTCCGCCCACGGTCTATCGCTATGACATTGCCACGGGCAAGCAAACAGTCTGGTCAGCTTCCAAGGTGCCGATTGATTCTGCCAGATATGAAGTGCAGCAGGTCTGGTACACGTCAAAGGATGGAACCAAGATTCCCATGTTCCTGGCACACGCCAAAAACCTGAAGCTTGACGGCACCAATCCCACACTGCTCACCGGCTACGGCGGATTCAATGTGATTCAGTCTCCCGGCTTCAGCCCGTTTGCGGCGGCATGGATGGCCAATGGCGGCGTGCTGGCCACGGCCAATATGCGTGGCGGCGGCGAATTTGGTGAAGCCTGGCACCACGCCGGCATGATGGAGAAAAAGCAAAACGTGTTTGATGACTTCATCGCTGCGGCTGAATGGCTGATCCAGAACAAATACACTACGTCGTCGCGGCTGGCGATTCGCGGAGGAAGCAACGGCGGACTGCTCGTAGGCGCGGCGCTCACGCAGCGGCCTGATCTGTTTGCCGCGGTGATCTGCAGCTATCCGCTGCTGGACATGGTGCGCTACCAGAATTTCCTGGTGGCAAAATACTGGGTGCCGGAATACGGATCGTCTGATGATGCCGCACAGTTCAAATACATTTATGCCTACTCGCCTTACCACCATGTTAAGGCCGGAACCAAATATCCTTCGGTACTGTTCATCAGCGGAGATTCAGACACGCGCGTTGCGCCCTTGCACGCTCGCAAGATGACAGCCTTGATGCAGGCCGCAACCACAGGCTCGGACCATCCAATCCTGCTGCACTATGACACCACTGCCGGACACTCCGGCGGCACACCCGCCGGCAAGCAGATTGAAAATACCACTGACGAATTGAACTATCTTTTCTGGCGGCTTGGCGTGAGCATACCGGCAAAAACGCAAGCAGCAATCAACTAGGCAGTAACAGATTTTGCCAACTGACGCAGTGCGCTTTGCCGCGTACTGCGTCATGCAGTCCCTGCTGCAAATAAATTCACAGCTATGCATTTCACCCGCAGTCTGCCTGCCCAAAAATGAGTACTCTGTAATCTATCAGCCGGAAAATTCTTAGTTCTAACCAAGTATTTTCCCAACTTGAAAACTAAACAAAACTTTAAGCACACAACGTAGTTTCTTTCGTTCCTAAAGATATATACAGGTGAAGCGGGCGATAATTTTTTTCGCTCGAGTCTTCTGAAAAATTGTATCGACGGAGGAAGTATGACTAGAACGCAGTCAATCAACAGCCGTAAGGGCCCCATTTCCTTAGTACAAGCCATTCGTCAGAGAAAGCAATCCCTGGGCGATGCACAAAATACTTACAAGCAGAATGTGGTGGCGGTGAACACTTTGATCACCAGCGTATTGTCGTCAAGCTTGCCCACGCTTCACCAGAACCCGCCGGACTGGGCGCAATTTGTTGCCGCTTACGAGCAGGCAAACAGTGGCGCGCTGAACTGGGTGAATACAGTGATGGCGCGATTGCTGGATGTACCTGCAGACGTGCAAGGCTATAACAACATCATCAGCCAGCTTTTGCAGGATGCAAAAACCCAGGGCACAACGCTGGTGAGCCAGCCAAACAATTCAGTCGCTCTGCTGGCGCTGACCAACGATCTATCTGGATTGTCTGGACAAATGAATCTGGTGGTGACCTTCATTTCCGGTGCGGTCACGGCCATCCAGAATTTTGGCAACGTTCTGCCGGGCATGGCGACGCAGCTGCAAACCATTGCTACCAAGTCAGCGAATGACGCAAACGTTGACAAGGCACAAATTGCCAAGTTCAATGCCGACATTCAAAAACTGCATGCCGACATCTCCAGCCTTACGGCAGCCATTGTTGCGTTGTCGATTGCGGATGGCATTGCGCTGACTCTCGGCGGAGTTATCACTGTTGCCGCGTGGCCCATAGGAGCGCTTGTCTGGCTTATGCTGGGTCCAGCCGTGGCCGTGGCAACCACGTATATCGCGCTGGATGCAAAACAAATTGTTGCGGACAAGGCCCAGATCACGCAGGACCAGACCGCTATCACCGGCCTTACTGCTGATGTGGCTACGCTGCAACTGTTGTCTACAAACTTTGGCAATATGGCTGCCCAAACCCAGGTCATTGAAGCAAATCTCAGGGCCATCCTGCAGGAATGGCAGACTCTGGAAAGCGACATAAATGCCGCGATCTCTGATATCCAGACGGCCATCTCTGATAAGAACGCCGCGAACTTTACCGCTGTGGTCAATGACGTGACTGGAGCGATCACGGAATGGAATGAAGCTTATGCCCAGGCCGGATCACTCACGCTTGATCTCCAGGTAACCGACGCCCAATTGCAGGTAGGCATGTCTCAGTCGCAGGTGCAGGCAGCGCTCGCGGGCAGCCAGACTACCAGCATCATTGCTTATTACAACCGGGTTTCAGCCATACGGAAAGCCGCATAAATAGCTGTAATCTAAATTAGCTGTTATCGCGTCCCGTATTTGAGGGGCTAAAAAAACTGAAGGCCTGTGACTTCTTAAAATGATGGCACAGGTCTTCATCTTTTTGCGCAGAGCGGAACAGAGTAAACGCGGCGAGCCCGCTGCAACAGAAGCAGTAAAGTGTTGGAATTGAGAAGAACGTTAAGTGGGCTGTCGCCAAGCGGCACGCTAAGCGAATGATTCAGGGCGGCGGCCGCCCACGCGCCGGAGCCCGCTGCAACAGGAGCAATATGGTGTTCGGATCGAGAAGACTGCCAAGCGGGTTGCGGCGAGGCCGCATAAAAATAATGGAGCCGACGATCGGACTTGAACCGATGACCTGTCGATTACGAATCGACTGCTCTACCAACTGAGCTACGTCGGCCCTTGCGGGGGCTGGCTCACAATGCGTGCTTACCTATTCCGTGCTTATCTATTCTAAGAGAGAGTCGGAATGCCGTAAAGGTGCGGGACATCCACGGCAGGCGAGATTGTTAACTCTTGTTAACTAAAGGGGTGAGTTTTCCACACTTTGCGAAGATTTGCCCTTGCTATTTACAAGGGAAGTTTCGCATAATGTTCTGTAGCTCTGTAAGAAAGACCGCGTTCTTCCAAAGGCCACGAGTGGAAAGATACGATCGATCGGACGTCGTGCGGATACTTCGCATTACAGCGCGGCAACTGGCAGGCTGGGAAAAAGCCGGCTTGTTGCCTGCGGCGGAATCCTATTCCTTTTTTGACCTCCTGCAAATCAAAAAATTGCGCGACCTGCGCGCCAAGCGTGTGCGCTCCGCTGTAATTCTGGAATCGCTGCGTGCCATGCGGCAGGTAGCCGGCATGGAAAACCCTCTCATGGAAGCCGGCACATTTGCCAGCCAGTCACGCGTGGTTTTCCGGCACCACGGCGCAGCCATGGAGCCGCTTGCCGGCCAGTTCGTCATGGACTTCAATCAGCGCGACATGGTTGAGTCACACAAAATTCACGCCATGCGCGCCGCCGAAACAGCCAGCGAATTTTTTGCCCGCGGCGTGGCCCTGGAAGAAGATCCCGGCACCCAGACTGAGGCGATTGACAGCTACAAGAAATGCGTGGACCTTGATCCGCTGCATGCCGCGGCTTACATCAACCTGGGCACACTTTTTTACAATCGCCATGATTACGTGCAGGCCGAACGCTTCTACCGCAAGGCGATTGAAGTCGATCCGCGCTATGCGCTCGCATATTTCGATCTGGGCAACGTGCTCGATGAAACCGGCCGCCTGCCTGACGCGATCAAGGCGTATCAATCCGCAATCTCGCTGGCGCCCACTTACGCAGACGCGCATTACAATCTGGCGCTGGCCCTGGAAAAAGGCCGCCAGCCCCGCAAAGCCCTGGCTCACTGGCAAGCCTATGCCCGGCTCGATACGATTGGTCCGTGGTCCATCCACGCGCGCAACCAGATCAAAAAAATCCTGGCTGCGGATGAGTTGAAGATCGTTCCTAAGAAGAAATAACTTTCAGTCGAGCGGAGCGCGGAATCCTCCACGGACTCTACCTGCCTTTGTATTTCAAAGGTTTTTAACTCTACGCCGAAACCAGCGATCCTATTTTCTCGCCGGTTACCACGCGCTTGATGTTTCCATGCTTATTTAAATTGAAAATGATAATGGGCAGCCTGTTTTCCTGGCAGAGTGAGATTGCAGTTGCGTCCATGACGCGCAGGCCGCGCTTGAGCACGTCGAGATAGGTAATGGATTCAATCATGGTGGCGGTGCTCACGAGCTTCGGATCGGCGTCATAGATGCCATCCACTTTCGTCGCTTTCATAATCACGTCAGCTTTAATTTCCATGGCGCGCAGTGAAGCGGCTGTGTCCGTTGAGAAATAAGGATTGCCGGTGCCTCCGGCAAAAATCACCACACGTTGTTTTTCCATGTGCCGCAGTGCCCGCCGCCGTATAAATGGTTCGGCAATCTGGTTCATCTCCAGCGCGGACATCACACGCGTATGCACGCCCTGTTTCTCCAGCGCGTCCTGCAAGGCCAGCGAATTGATCACCGTGGCCAGCATCCCCATATGATCGGCAGAGACGCGGTCCATATCGCGTGCCTGCTCGGCCACGCCGCGGAAGAAGTTTCCGCCTCCCACCACCAGCGCAATTTCCACGCCAAGTTCATGGACCTCTTTGATCTCGCCGGCAATGGAATGGATGAGGCTGGTTTCAACCCCAAAACCTTTGGTCCCGGCCAGTGCTTCACCGGAGAGCTTAAGCAGGATGCGTTTGAATGCAAGCATGTCGATTCAGTATAGAGCACGCAGCGCTTGGCGGTCAGCATTCGGCCTTTTTCTGAAATCGCGGACCCTGAGCCTTGCGAAGGTGAGGGAGCCTATAGCTACAAATGCACGCGAAAAAACGCGAATTAAAACTGATTCGTGTTCACTCGCGCAATTCGCGGCTCGTTCCTACTCGAATTTGACCAGCACAATTTCCGGCCAGGTCGCCACGCGGAAAGGCGGTCCCCACGTTCCGGTGCCGTATCCGGTATAAACCTGCAAATTGCCGAAGCGCGCCAGGCCGTGGTTGAACTTGCCCCATACGCGGCGGGCAATCAGAGTCCAGGGGAAGAACTGGCCGCCGTGTGTGTGTCCGGAGAATTGCAGTGATATGCCTTCTTCATCGCTGATAGGCAATTGCACCGGCGCATGCAGCAGCAGAACACTGGCGCGCTGGCGATCCAGTTTCATGCCGCGCAGAATGGAGCGATAGCGTTCAGGATTTGCGGCATCACTGTAGTGCACGCCAGCCAGTTGCAATCCATCGACTTCTACTTTTTCATTGTTCAATACCTTGATGCCAGCTTTCAGCAGCGGCGGCAGGTATTCAGAGTTGCGATAAAACTCTTCATGATTGCCAGCAATATAAAACACGCCGAACGACGACGCCTGTGAAGATGAAATCAGTGAAGCCCAGGGCTCCGCCAGCTTGGCAAAATCAGCAGCCACGCCGTCATATAGATCGCCGGCAACAAAAACAATGTTCGGCTGCAGAGCTTTGACTTTTTCCACCACGCGGCGCGCAAAACGGATATTGCGAACGTGTCCCAGGTGAAGATCGCTCACCATCACGGCCGTGCGTCCGCGCCATTGTGCAGGCAGGCCGGGCAGCGTCACGGTGATCCGCGTCACGCGAGGGCTTGCCGCGTTGATGATTCCGTAAAGGCCTATGGCTATCGCCACGGCAAAAGATATGTCGGCAATCAAGGCATGCGGCCAGCCCAGATGAGCCACCGCACTCACTCCCAGCACAAGCCAGCAGGCAGCCGAGGCAAACAGAAAATAGCTGGCAAATCCCAACCACACTGCGGCGGCAGCATAGAAAATGCGCGCCAGCGGAGCGTACGAATACCATCCGCGCAAGGAAGACAGCACAAAGCTGACGGAGAGAATGCCGAAGGCTAGCTTCACCTTCCATGACGTGGCTGGGCCGCCCCAGAAGTGGGCAACGGTCACGTAGATAAACCAGTGCCCCAGAAGCAGAACGGTTTGAATGATGCTGATAAAAACCAAAAGCCGGGATCGCAACCTGATGAGTCCTTTAGGAAGAAACTACTTGTATTGAGTTTACAAAAAATCGACCATGGAACCTTACAGCGAATCCACTTTATACGATTGCACTTTATATGATCGCCCGCACCACGCCGCCATCCACGCGCACTGCCGCGCCAGTAGTTGCTGAAGCCTGCTCAGATGCGAGATAGACCACCATGTTGGCCACTTCTTCATTGGTGGCAAAGCGTTTAATCAGTGATGAGGGACGCATGCTGCGGAAGAAATCTTTTTCCATCTGCTCAAAACTTTTGCCCGACTGCTTGCCCACCTGCTCCACAAATTTCTCCACGCCTTCTGAGCGCGTGGGCCCGGGCAACACGGAATTTACAGTCACGCCGGTTCCGGCCACTGTCTCCGCCAGTCCTCTAGCCACCGCGAGCTGCGCGGTCTTGGTCATGCCATAATGCACCATCTCCGCGGGAATCTGCACGGCGGATTCGCTGGAGATAAACATTACGCGTCCCCATTTGCGCTCGACCATGCCGGGTGTGTAATGCCGCGCCAGCCGAACACCGCTCAACACATTGACGCGGAAGAAACGGTCCCAGTCTTCGTCGGGAATATCAAAAAACGGTTTGGGTTCAAAGATGCCGAGATTATTGATAAGAATGTCAGCCTGCGGCACGCTCGCAAACAAAGTCTTTGCGCCTTCGGCCGTGCCCAGATCGGCGGCAAGGCCTTTGAGCTGCGCTTTGGGATACTTGGCTTTGATCTGCGCAATCGCCTGCTGCACGCGCTCTTCGGTGCGTCCATTGACAACGACGGTGGCTCCAGTTTCCGCCAGACCCTGCGCAATGGCATGGCCAATGCCAGCGGTCGATCCAGAAACGATTGCCGTTTTGCCCTCAAGCTTGATGATCATTCTTGATTTCCCTTTCGACGGTTTCCTTTCGACTTTCTTAAGATGTCTGCGACTGCCCAATTGATTCAGAATGCAACTTGTGGATTCAGGTACTCAAGTTCACCACGGTGGGTCGTTTCGGAGGCGTTTATTCGATAAACATGCAGTCGCCGTAGGAAAAAAACCGGTATTTCTCCTCGACGGCATGTGCGTAAGCTCGCAAAATATTTTCTCGTCCAGCAAGCGCCGAAACCAGCATCAGCAAAGTCGATTTGGGCAGATGGAAGTTGGTCAGCAACGCTCCAACGGCGCGAAACTGAAATCCAGGATAGATAAAAATCTCGGCTTCACCCGGGCCGGCCTGAATACGCGCGATTCCGTTCGATGACAGTTCGCTTTGGTGCGCCGCGAATTCCAGTGTGCGCACCGTGGTGGTTCCCACCGCGACAATCCGCCGCTTTTCTTCCAACGCCTGATTGATCTGCGCAGCAGCCGTTCCAGAGATAGAAAAATTCTCGCGATGCAATTTGTGATCTTCCACTTTTTCCGCATGCACTGGCTGAAAAGTTCCCAGGCCAGCATGGAGAGTGAGCTCGGCAATCTCAATGCCGCGCTCGCGGATGGCCGCCAGCACCTCCGGCGTAAAGTGCAGCCCAGCCGTGGGAGCGGCTACGCTGCCGGTAGCTTCAGCGCGGGCATAGACAGTCTGGTAGCGTGCGCGATCTTCCTGCCGGTCTTCGCGCGAAATATACGGCGGCAGCGGCACATGCCCCAGCTTCTCGACCACGGCAAAGAAATCAGCCACCGGCGCAAACCGCAGAGTGCGTTCACCAAATTCGCCGCGTCCAATGACCTCGGCGATTAACGCAGGCGAATCCTCGGCGGGGAAAAATATCTTCTCCCCCACGCCGATCTTTCTTCCTGGACGCACCAATGCCTGCCACTCCATTGGTCCATTTTTTGATGGTCCATTTTTTGGTGGTCCGTCTTCTGCTGCCGCAAGCTGGCGGGTAAGCATAACCTCAACGCGTCCCTGCAGAAAATCGCG
>DASZMF010000537.1:0-2921 GCA_035552035.1 Candidatus Angelobacter sp. | reverse complement strand
TGCGATTTTGCCGAAGACTTCAGTGAATGTCAGCGAGCCGAACCGCTGCATGAGCAGGAACATCCCGATCAGAAACGCGAAGTCACCAATGCGGTTGACGATGAAAGCTTTCTTGCCGGCGTTGGCGGCTGAATCCTTGGTGAAGTAAAAACCAATCAGCAGGTAAGAAGCCAGTCCCACACCTTCCCAGCCCACGAACATCAGCAGATAGTTGTTCGCCAGGACCAGCGTGAGCATGAAGAACATGAAGAGATTCAGGTAGGCAAAGAAGCGATAGTACCCGCCCTCATGCGACATGTAGCCGACGGAGTAAATGTGAATCAGGAATCCGACGCCAGTCACGACCAGAACCATGATCATGGAAAGCTGGTCAAGCTGGAAGCCAAAGGGCGCAGAGAACGTGCCGGCGGAGATCCAGGTGGCAAGCGTCTCAATGTGCGGAGTAGCCTCGCCCGGCCAGATGCTAAACACTGCCCACGCAGCCCAGACAAAAGCCAGCGCCGTAAAGAGCAGGGCAATGGTATTGACGATCGCATTTTTGAAGCGACGGCCAAACAGACCGTTAATCGCCGCGCCGATCAGCGGCAGCAGCGGAATTACCCAAAGATGTAGGTTCTTGGTCATAATTTCAGCAGGTTCACGCGATCAACGTTCAAGGTCTCACGGGTGCGGAAAACAGAAATAATAATGGCCAGTCCCACGGCAGCTTCCGCCGCGGCAACCACCATTACAAAGAAAACAAAAATGTGGCCGCTCAAGGGCACAACATTCGAACCATCCACCAGCTTGGTCGGATGCGTATTCCAGTAATTGGCAAACGCGGCAAAGCTCAGGTTCACGGCATTCAACATCAACTCAATCGACATGAAAATGGTGATGATATTGCGCTTGAGCAGAAAACCAAATACACCCAGGCAAAAGAGAATCGCGCTGAGAATGAGATACCAGGAAAGAGGAATCATCGGTTAGTTCTCCTTCTTTCCCAGCACCACCGCGCCCATAATGGCGATCAGGATCAGCACTGATGTGACTTCAAAGGGCAGAAGGAAATTGCGGAACAGGAGACGCGCAATAGCGTGTGTCTCGCCGAAATCGCTCGAAGCGATGGACACGCCGCCAAGCTGTCCGCTCTGGTTTACCAGCAGCCACGCTATGGTGCCGGCCAGAACAATCACTCCGGGTACGCCGACGATTAAGGCGGTCTTGCTGCCGCGCGTTCGCTCTTCTGCGCCAGCATTCAGCAACATGATGACAAAAACAAAGAGCACCATGATGGCTCCGGCATAAACAATGACCTGCACGGCGGCCACAAATTCTGCGCCCAGCAAAAGATAAACCAGTGCCAGCGAGGCCATGACCACGACAAGCGAAAGCGCGCTGTTGATGGGATGGCGCTGCACCAGCAGGTTAATGGCGCCAGCCACGCAGATTAGTCCGAAGACGATGAAGAGAACCTGATGGACCATTCGGTTAGGCCCCCCAAGCCACAATCAGGCTGGTGATAATAATGTTGGCAATGGCCAGCGGCAGAAGGAATTTCCATCCAAAAGCCATAAGCTGGTCATAACGGAAACGGGGCAATGTGCCGCGAATCCATATATAGAGGAAGATGAAAAAGAAAACTTTCAGCGCAAACCACACCACCGGCAGCAGCGCCTGAACAATGGCGGGCAGCGGCAGAAAGGAGAGCGACGGGCCGTGCCATCCGCCAAAGAACAGCAGCGTTGCCAGGCAGGCAGCGGTAAACATATTCACGTATTCCGCCATAAAGAACATGGCAAATTTCATGGAACTGTATTCAGTGTGATAACCGGCGACCAATTCGGTTTCAGCTTCTGGCATATCAAAGGGAATGCGGTTCGTTTCCGCATACGCTGACAGCAGATAGATAAAGAAGCCGATGATCTGCGGAATGATGAACCAATGCGGAACATGCGTATCGTGTCCGCCCAGGAACCATGTGCCGCTCTGACGATCCACAATTTCACGCAGGCTCATGCTTCCTGAGAGCAGAAGAATGCCGACGAGTGAAAGCCCCAGCGCCAGTTCGTAGCTGATCATCTGCGCGCTGGCGCGCAGGGAGCCGAGCAGGGAATATTTGCTGTTGGATGACCATCCGGCCAGCGCTATGCCATAAACGCCGATGGAGGTCACGCCCAGAATAATCAGCAGGCCAATATTGATGTCGCTGATGCCGCCGCTCGCATTCACGATTCCGCTGATCTGAAGCGCTGTGGTGTGTCCCAGAATCGTAATCTTCTCGCCAAAGGGAATTACGGCAATCGAGATCAGAGACATAACCAACGCGAGCATGGGCGCAAGGATAAAAAGTCCCTTGTGCGCATAGTCCGGCAGCATGTCTTCTTTCAGAATGAATTTGATGCCGTCAGCCAACGGCTGTAGCAGGCCGAACGGGCCAACGCGCGTGGGTCCCCAGCGGTTCTGTATGCGTCCAATTACCTTGCGCTCAAGCCACGTGGTATAAGCCACGCCGGTGAGCATGATGAAGACCACGAGCGCGATCTTAATGACAGCAGCGATAATGAAGGCAGTTATATTCACGTTCCCTATAAGACTTCGCGGGCTCAGCCCGATTCATTGAATATGCGTTACCGCAATTGTAAAAACCAAGAAACAGAAACCAAGAAACTTAGTCGGCCATTACTTCTTTGCCGGATGGCGCGCGCCGGTTTTCCAGCACGTTGTTCAGCGTCCGCGAATAACGGCCCAATGATCCTGAAGTAAATAATGTGTCATTGGCCGGGACAATTTGTACCAGCCCGTCCGCTGCTCCCGCAGCGCTCTGTTCGGCAGATTCCACATGCATGTCATTTCCGGCGAGCAGGCCCAGGCGCGAAAATTCATAGCCCGGAACCAGCCGCTGAATTTCATCCAGCATGGCGTAAGGATCAAATGGGCTG
>DASZMF010000536.1:0-1515 GCA_035552035.1 Candidatus Angelobacter sp. | reverse complement strand
TTCACGCTGCCGGCGTGGCAGCTGATCTCCGGATGGCTGATGACGCTGGCTGTGATCATCTGTGTGGTAGCGATTTTATTTACCGTGATCACCGGCGGCACGCGCGCGATAACCGGCAAGCGCGATGGCGGTCCACTGCTGCCGTGGCGTGGGCTTTCTATTGCATTTGCATTTTTTTTGCTGGCGCTGGCGTTGAGCGTTTATATTGGCCGCTTTGAGCGCCTGTTTGATGCGCACACCATTTTTGCCGGCGTCACTTACACTGACGCGCATGTTTGGATTCCCGGCATGCTTGCGGTCTGTATTGCGCTGATTCTGGGCGCGGTGATAGCCGCCGTAAACTCTCTGCGCGAGGGACGGATACGCCAGCTGGTTGTGGCCATCCTGCCGGCTGCGGCTTGTTTTCTTTTTATACAGATCGCCGGCTGGTACGTGAGCAGCTTTATTGTGAAGCCGAATGAGTTGGTCCGCGAGCAACCTTATATATCCCACAATATCGAACTCACGCGGCAGGCTTACGGGTTGAACCAGATTGTGCAGCGCGAGTTTCCAGCGGAGACCACGATTGAAGCGGCTGATCCGGCCAACAACCAGGCCACCCTGCAGAATATACGCCTGTGGGACTGGCATGCGCTGCAGGACACGCTGCGCCAGATACAGGAGATCCGCACCTACTACGACTTTCCTGACATTGATATTGATCGATATGAAATTGACGGCGCCATGCGCCAGGTCATGCTGGGTACGCGTGAGCTGAGCGTGGACAAGCTGCCGGAAAGCAGCCGCAACTGGATCAACGAAAAGCTGATCTACACGCACGGCTACGGCATCACCATGAATCCGGTGAATGGCTTTACCACAGAGGGTTTGCCCAACCTGCTGCTGAGCAACATGCCGGTGCAGAGCACGGTGCGCGGTCTGACTGTGACGCGCCCGGAAATTTATTTTGGCGAGCTCACGAATACTGATGTGTACGTGAACACGCGGCAGCAGGAGTTTAATTATCCGCAGGGCCAGACCAACAGTGTTACGTCATATCAAGGCACGGGCGGAATTGTGCTGGGCGGCTTTTTCCGCCGGCTGCTGATTGCATTTGATCGCGGTGACCTGGGCAAGCTGCCCTTCAGTGATGACATAAATAAAGATAGCCGGTTGCTGATGCGTCGCAACGTGCGTGAGCGCATTACCGAACTGGCGCCGTTTCTTACATACGACGCTGATCCGTATATCGTGCTGACGAACGATGGCCGTCTCTCATGGATCATGGATGGCTTCACCACGTCAGATAGTTATCCGTATTCCAGCCATTACCATCTCGACCAAAATCAAATTAACTACATGCGCAACAGCGTAAAAGTTGTGGTGGACGCCTATGACGGCACCACAACGTTTTACGTTTTTGATCCGCAAGACCCAATCATCGCCGCATACCGCAGCGTATTCCCCAGCCTGTTTAAAGACGCCGGCGCCATGCCGCCGGAACTGCGCAAGCATGTGCGCTATCCGGAACTGCTG
>DASZMF010000535.1:0-3545 GCA_035552035.1 Candidatus Angelobacter sp. | reverse complement strand
ACGAAGAAGGCCAGAAGGCCGGATTTGGCGCCAAACACACCAAAGAGTGCCTGCTGATGCCGGAATGCATTAAGAGCGGCTATGGCGTGCTCACGGACGACAAAAAAGTTTACAAGTTTGATAAAGCCGGGAATGCTCAGGCCAAAAAGTTCATCAATACGCTCAAGAAAGAAAAAGACATCAAAGTGGGCGTGACGGGAACTGTGACCGGCGAGACCATGACTGTAACCGAGATTGACTTGCTCTAGCTGATCAGGAAGTTAACCGCAGAGGACGCAGAGGAAAAACTTACCACGGATTTACGGATAACAACTGATTTAAAAACAAAAGATTTAACCACAAAGGGCACGAAGTAGCACGAAGGAACTGCAAGAGCAAGAGCTTTTTACTCCGCGCTATCTTGGCCCTTTTGCTTTTTTACTTTGTTTTTTCTGGCTTTGCTTTTCAGCTTTATCTATTTGCGTTTCATTACTTGCGCTTCATTTCATTCTGGACAAGTTCTCTGGTGCGGGTCAGCAGGTGAACCAATGATTCCCGGGGAATACCTGCGACCATGGGATCCAGCGCCCAACCCAGGCCGGTGGGGATGTCGCGCGAGAGCGAGACCGCCTCACATTGCAGATAGATGCCGCCATCTTTTTCTTCAAAACGCCAGTAGCTATTGAGCCGCCAGACGTAACCGCTGCCTGTCCCCACGGGAAGCTCTTCGCCATCTGGCTGATCGGCATTTTTTACCTCGGCGATGCGCGTGCTCACGGAGTTGGAATAGACGCGATTGGGATCCACTTGTCCCCAATGGATCTCATAGTTCGTGTTGAAGACAGCGGTCACAAATTTCTTCTGGCGCAGACGGAGAAAGATTTTGTAGTTATCGCCCTGATGAGAGATCAGGCGGGAAGCAATCACGTCAGGCTTATAAAATTCGGCGCGACGGTCATAATCCTTCACCACGCGCAGCGTCTTCTCCATGGTTGCGCCGGGAATAAAAACGATTCCTACCCAATGGTGCAACATGCCGCCGGGAACTCCGGCCCTGGATTCTTTGGTCTCCAGCTTCTGTATCCAGAGCGCGCCATTTTTGAGGTCAGCATAGGCCTGTGACTGGTTTCCATTGCCGAGACGGTCAATGTAAATAAACGGACCGCCGGGACGGAAATCCTCAGCAAACCGTGCTTCAGTAATGGCGACGTAGTGGTCAAAAGCCTGCGAAGTTTTGGGCTGAAGATCAGCAGCAACGGCAACATGGCTGGCCAGGCAAATGAGAAAGATAGCAAGAAGTTGAATGCGGCAATGTGGCTTCATATCTGGTAAGTAGGATGCACGGTTTGTGGGTCGCTCGCAAGTTAAGTTACCGGGAAATGAGGTAGTTGATCTGGAATTTATCTTTTCTGAGGAAGCTCACCGCGGAGGCGCGGAGAACTGCTAAAGAGATCGGGTGATCGGAACATCGGGGGATCGGGACTGCAAAATCGGTTAAGAAGAATGTTTGTTGCGTTTGCGTTACCATCTTCTTTTGGAGGCTGACATGTCGATTCGTCCGGTAAAGAAGGTGATCAAGTCAAAACCAACCATGGAAGGAGCCGGAGTGCATCTGCGGCGGGCCTTTGGGTTTGGCAATACCTCTGAGTATGATCCGTTTCTGTTGCTGGATGATTTCCGCAATGAGACTCCGGAAGATTATCTTGCTGGCTTTCCGTGGCATCCGCATCGCGGGATTGAGACAATTACTTACGTGCTCGCCGGAACAGTGGACCACGCGGACAGCATGGGCAATCAGGGCGCGATTGCCGCCGGCGACGTGCAATGGATGACGGCGGGCAGCGGAATTATCCACCAGGAAATGCCCAAGGGCGATCCCACCGGACGCATGCATGGCTTCCAGCTGTGGGCCAATCTTCCGTCGGCGCTCAAGATGACCGCGCCACGCTACCAGGAGATAAAGGCGGTAGAAATTCCTGAGATCACAGACGATGACGGCACGCATGTGCGGCTGGTCTGCGGCAGCTTCTGGGGCAAAAAAGGGCCGGTGGAAGGCATTGCCGCTGATCCTACTTATATAGATGTGTCGGTTGCGCCGGGGCGCAAAAAGACTTTGCCGGTAGAGCATACGCGGCATGCGTTCGCTTATGTGTTTGGCGGATCGGGAAAGTTCTGTAATGCGTCTGGGCCGCTGGCGGTGCCGACAGAAAGTGAGCACTGGCTGGACACCGCGCCGCCTTCCACAGCTGATAATCGGTCGTTGATTCTCTTTGATAGTGGCGATGAAATCAGCGTGCAGGCCGGTGATGATGGCATCCGGTTTTTATTGGTTTCCGGCAAACCATTGCAAGAACCCGTGGCGTGGTATGGACCGATTGTAATGAATACGCAGGAGCAGTTGCGCGACGCGTTTAATGATCTGGAAAAGGGCACGTTTTTGAAGAAATAGGGCAAAACTAGTGCAGAGGCACGGAGAGCGGCATTTGGATCGGTTCATCCCACGACATCGCCGTCATCGCGCGACATCGGAAAAGATAAAGCCAAATCTACTACGTAGGTACGGAGAGCGGCAGGCTTAATTGCATTTACCTCAGCGGCTGAAGCCGAAAATGTACAAGCTTTTTACGCAGGGCTGAAGCCCTGCTCCACCCCGTGAATGCAGGCACCATTTTTATTTCTTGCTCATCGCTTTTGATATTTCGCTTTTTACTTAGGCTGAAGCCCTGCTCCACCCGGTGAATGCAGGCAGCCATTTTTTATTTCTTGTTCGTTATTTCTTGTTCATCATTTCTTGTTCATCGTTTTCTGGTATTGCGTTAGCGAGTAGCCTACGATTGACTTGAAATCATTGATGAGATGGGCCTGGTCAAAGTATCCGAGTTCCAGTGCCAGGTCAGCCCAATCGACTGAACTCCCGGAATTGAATTTTTCCACCAGCTCATGCAGGCGGTAGCGGCGGATCACCCACTTGGGCGTTGCGCCCACGTATTCACTGAAAATGCGCTGTAAGGTTCGCTTGCCGATTCCGGTCTTCTCAACCAGGTCGTCCACGGTTTTGATGTCGCGTTCTTCAAGAATGCGTTTGACCAAGGCGCCGGCCAGCGTGATGGTTTCATCTGGAGCGGGCATGCGCGCGCGGAAGAAGGCTTCAGTGGCTTCGATCATTGTGTCTTCTTTAGCGGATGATCTGGTCAACAAAGCTTCCAGAGCATTGAGTGCTTTTCCATTTCCGAAAATTCGTTTTACCGGGACAGTACGATTGCTGAGCGACGACGCTGCAGCCTTTAAGAATGGACGAAAGGCCCCCGGGTTGAACTTGATGCCGAAGACATGGGACTTGCCCTGCAGCGTGCGCGAAAACTTACCAGTAAAGATTCCGGAGACAGAGGACTTCCCTTTTTCAAAAACAACCTGGAAATTGGGATGCGGTAATGTTTCTGCCGTGTACGGCTCACAGCCGCGCAGGTCCCAGCTTACCTGCCAGTAGTGGTCGATCCAATAAGCGAGTTCGGGCGATGGGCTACGGCGAGAATGCCGAAACGCTCCTTCGGCTGGCGGCTGCTTTA
>DASZMF010000534.1:0-7464 GCA_035552035.1 Candidatus Angelobacter sp. | reverse complement strand
ATTCAAGAACGTTGTTGAGATATTGTTCCGGTCTGGCAAAACTATAAGCCCAGAAGGAGATCGCCCCAAGCGCGACGAGGTTCGTAAAAACCTTCAAAGACGTACCATATGCGGGAATATGGTCAATTAGATAAGTTGTGCACAAATCAACTGCCGCAAAAGTACCAAGCCCAATTGCTACGCTCATACTGTGGTTTTTCCATGAGAGACCAAGGCGCTTTTCCAGGCCGAAGAAAAGCAGCAGCATGCCACACTGCATGAGGCGGACTGTACGCTGCAAAAGATCTGAAGCTACGACAATCTTATTGTGACTGGCTCCTGTAGTTGCGCAAGCAGTCAGCAGCGCCGCGAAGACCAGAAACACCGCGGCCCAGCGGAAAAGCATTTTACCCAGATCGATCAGGGCCGAATATGGCTTGAGAGTATTTACCAGCAACTCATACAAGAGTCCAAATTCCAGCACCATAGTGATGGTGTTCATTACCCAGTAATAATAGAAATATTGCGGGCAGTAAAAAACAAATGGAATCAAGCTCAGGGCAGAGGCCACAATGCAAAAGGTAGAATACCGAAAAAAAATAGGGAATTCAGACTGCAGTTTGCGGCGACTTAAGAGCTTCAACGTGTAAGCCTGTACAGCAATACCGCAAAGTGCGATAGCAATGAAAACCCACTGAATCTGCGAGATATGCACTAGAGCCTCCGAAGGTGGGTAAGCATACTATTCCCTCGAAGGCCTGAGCAAGCCTGCAAAAAGCACCAAAGTACTATTTACTCTTCAGTAAACCAGGATCAAACCAGCGCCGACACTTTAAGTGCAAACTTATAAAGGCTAAAGCCCGTATAAACCATTTAAAACAAACTGGCGGATTATCTTATTGCAGGGCAGGCGGGTGCTCCTGGCCCGGCAAAATTAGCCTGAGGCTGGCAGAGCGGTCTCGGCATCGTGCTATTTGAATGCGGCTTGTTAATGTCAGTGGCGAGGGCAGCATAGCCTGCGAATACGACCAGGGCAACGATGGATGAACGAAGTAGGGCTTTCATTGGGGGAACTCTCCTGTTTTCTTTTTTGGGACTCTATAAATCTTTAACTGTCTTGAACTGCATTTTCGTGGTGGACGAGAATGCTGGATGAGTATACCTTTCATCCCTGATTTTTCAACGGTTTATTAGTACAGTCTCAGTATTGAAAATCGGCATGTTTCATACTCTCCATCGGCACCTCAAATTGTGTGCGCAAATTACCAAAGGGAGTGGTCTTAGGTACCGTCTAAATGACTGACTTTAAGTAACTTGTTGATGAAGGTACTCCCGGCTTATCTAATGTTTTCTACTGAGAAATTGAGTGACAAAAAACGGCACCCAATTTTGGCGATGGCGCGGGAGAATTAGAATTTTTTCAGGTTTTCGGAACAAAAACGGCCTGAGATAACATGTGATCGAATTCGTTTTGGGAAACATTAATTGCTCCAAACAGGAATTTTACTTAATATTTCCTGGCGTTACCCGGGTACCAAATGAGGCGACAGGGCACCGCTTGCAGCCAGCAATTATCTACTCTGCTGTGGTACAATTGCTGTTGGGCAATACATCCACTAAAGTATTGAAATTAAGTAACTTGAGTGGTTCTTCAGATCGATTACAGCAGTCTGAAATCACTGGCCTTGCACTAGTAAGATAGGAGTACCCAAGTTTGTCCACCCGTGAATCCGCAACAGCGACAGCGAAACCCATGTCAGAACAAAACAAAAGCAAAAAGTCCGGCAACGGAAACGGCAATTACACCGCAGATGACATAAAAGTTCTTGAGGGCATGGAGGCGGTACGTCTGCGTCCAGCCATGTACATCGGCTCCAACGGAGAGATGGGCCTTCATCACCTGGTGTATGAAGTGGTCGATAACTCCGTGGATGAAGCGCTGGCAGGACACGCCACTCAAGTGGACGTAACAATTCACATCGACAATTCCGTTACGGTGGTGGATGACGGACGCGGCATTCCCGTGGATGACATGTTGATTGATGGAGAAAAAGTTCCGGCCGCACAGGTGGTGCTCACCAAGCTGCATGCCGGCGGAAAGTTTGACAACTCCAATTACAAAGTCTCGGGCGGATTGCACGGCGTGGGTGTTTCATGCGTGAATGCGCTGAGCCATCAATTTGACCTGGAGATCTGGCGCGATGGACATGTGTGGGAGCAGGGCTACTCTGAGGGCGTTCCGCAAACCAAGCTGAAGAAGACCGGCACCACCAAGAAGCGCGGCACCAAAATACATTTTCTGCCCGACAAAAAAATCTTTACCGTGTCAGAATACAACTTTGACACGCTGGCCCAGCGGCTGCGCGAGCTCGCCTTCCTGAATAAAGGGCTGGCCATTACGCTCACAGATGAGCGCCAGACGGATGCAAAGACCGGCGAAGCCAAGCATCTTGATTTCAAGTACACGGGCGGCATTGGCGAGTTCATTAAGCATCTGAACCGCGGCAAGTCCGTTTTGCATGACAAACCGATCTACATGGAAGCCGAGCGTGACGGCGTGGCGATGGAAATCGCTCTGCAATACAACGACGGTTACTCGGAAACGGTATTCAGCTTTGCCAACAACATCAACACGGTTGACGGTGGCACGCATCTTTCTGGCTTCCGCACATCGCTGACCCGCACCATCAACAACGCCGGGCAGCAGCTGGGACTTTTTAAAGATGTAAAAGAAAACCTGAGCGGTGATGATGTCCGCGAAGGCCTGGTTGCCGTGGTCAGCGTGAAATTGCCGCAGCCCCAGTTTGAAGGCCAGACCAAAGGCAAGCTGAATTCTGATATCGCCGGTATCGTGCAGGCCTTCTTAAACGAACGCCTGGGCGCTTTCTTTGAACAGAACCCCCCAATAGCACGCAAGATCATCAACAAAGCGATTGAAGCTGCGCGCGCCCGTGAAGCTGCGCGTAAAGCGCGCGATCTTACGCGCCGCAAAGGCGCCTTAGATGGCGGCGGCTTGCCCGGCAAGCTGGCTGACTGCTCTGAGCGCGATCCGAATCGCTGCGAGCTGTTCCTGGTGGAAGGTGAGTCCGCAGGCGGCACCGCGAAGCAAGGGCGCGACCGGCGTTTCCAGGCCATCCTGCCGCTAAAAGGCAAAATTCTCAATGTAGAGAAAGCCCGCTACGACAAGATGCTGGGCCATGAAGAAATTCGCGCCATGATTACCGCCCTAGGCGCAGGCATTGGCAAAGACGATTTTGATCCCACGAAACTGCGTTACGCCAAAATCATCCTGATGACGGACGCCGACGTGGACGGTTCGCACATCCGCACGCTGCTGCTCACGTTCTTTTTCCGCCACATGAATGAGCTGATCAAGCGCGGGAATGTCTATATTGCGCAGCCGCCTTTGTATGGCATCAAAAAAGGCAAGACGCAGCAGTACATCAAAGACGACCGCGAATTTGTGCGCGTGATGGTGAAGCGCGCGGCTGAAGGAATGACGGTCCGTTATGGTGAAGGCGCAGCCAAGCTGGAAGGCGCGGCGCTCTCAAAGTTCATGACTACGCTGAACGAATACCTTGTCTTCTTTGAAAAAGTGGACAAGCGCTTGCGCCTGGAGCGGATCACTGAACTGATGCCGCGGCTCGGAATCTCACAGCGCAGCGATTTTGAAGGCGACAAGAAGACGGTGGCCAAGAAGATTGAAAAGCTGGAGAAAGAAATCAACAAGCAAGCCAAGGAATCCCAGCTTAAGCAGATTGAAAGTTACTTTGACGAAGAGCATAACCTCTGGGGCGTGAAGTTTACTGACTCACAAGGCGCAGAGCGGCATATCGACTGGGCGCTGGCCTCCACGCCGGAATATCGCCAGATGATGGCCAAGTTCAAGCTGATTGAAACCTACATGGAGCCGCCCTTCGTAATTGAGGTAACGGGCAAAACCACCGAAGATGCGTCCGCTGAGCTGAGTGACTCTGAGCGCGAAGACCTGGACAAAGCAGCAAAGAAAGCTCCAAAAGCAGCGATTCGCAGGACCAAGATTGAGGCCGAGCGGGTGGAGAAACACTCCGCACGCGATCTATTCGACTATGTCCTCTCCGAAGGCAAAAAAGAGTACAGCGTGCAGCGCTACAAAGGGCTGGGCGAGATGAGCTCTGAACAACTCTGGCAGACCACCATGGATCCGGAGCGCCGGACGCTGCTCTCAGTAAGAGCAGAAGACATTGAAGCCTGCGAGCTGATCTTTACCACGCTGATGGGTGAGGACGTGGAGTCGCGCAGGAAGTTCATTGAAGAAAATGCGCTGGATGTAAAGAACTTAGATATTTAGCCGCAGATTTACGCAGATCGGCGCAGATAGAAAATCAAGCCGCGAATACACGCGAAGAACGCGAATTTCAGAAGATCCGAAATTGGCGCAACTCACGTGACTTTCGCGGCTAATATTTTGGGGCTTCCACAATCTCCAGCGCCGGTTGCGGTCGCTTTTTGAGAAACAGCACAACTACAAGAAACAGGAGGACCCAGAGAATGAGCGTAACCACGCTGCCTTCCGGGCCTACGCTGCCGCCGCTGAGCCAGTCCGGCGCATGTGCATATTTGGGGTTGAACAGGTGGCCGGGTGCCTGAAAGCCGCTGTCATTCACGCCAAAGAAATAAGATTGTCCCCAGTCCCAGCCGGCGTGAGCGCCCACAGCCAGCCACAGGTTGCCGGTACGCCATAGCGTAGCCGCCGCAAACAGGGCAAAGAATGAGGTGGCGAGAATCCCTACCTTTGTCTCTCCACCATTCCCCATGTGGACGCCCGCAAACAAGATTGCCTGAATAATGGCGGCCGGCCAGAAGCCAATTCCATCCGCCAGCGTATAAAGGAAATAACCGCGAAAGCAAAACTCCTCAAAGAACCCGACGAACAGAAAGACAAATCCCCAGAGGATGCCCCAGCCAAAAATATGGGCGTTGAGCTGGCTGGCCTCGCCGAAATAAAAAACGTGCACGGCACGGAGAATGAGGAGCAGGAAGGCCAGCGGGAGAAATCCCCAGAGCAAATAGCCAATGCCAAAAGAAGGAAAGAGCGATTTTTGCAGCGGCAGGCCATAAGCGCCGACTTTGCGATGCTCGATCCTGCTCATGATCCAGGCAAACAACAGAAGAAGCAGAAAAAGAGCCAGCTCGGCGCCGCCTTGTATGGCTGTCATGATCACTTCTGACATTTGCGGAGTGGTGCGCGGAGCTGCTGGTGCGCCCCCATTCGCCAGTCTCGCAATCAGCCTTAGAATCAAGACTGGAAGTCCAATCATGGCGCAGTAAATCAGCAGCCGCCAGCCGGCGCGCAAACCGCGATCATTCATGAAGATTGGATTCGGACGGCGAACTACGCTCGCTTCCGGGGCTTGTGGGATTGCTGGCGGAATTTCCGGGGTTTCTGGTTCCATGGCGCTCCTGGGAAAGAGAACAGGAAAACTCTACCAGATCAGACGCGGACGAATGGGCAGTTATCTGCGCTCAGGGGCAGAAAGTTTGGCGGTGGCGGCCGTGGCGTTTAAGGTCTGATTGACCATGCGCTCAAAGTCGGCAATGGAGCCGCTGCGTGCCGGTACAGCCACGGGGTGTCCGCGCACACTGCGCAGCATCTCAACGGCCAGTTCCATCTTGTACCAGCTCAAGACTTCTTCCGGCGCGCGGCCTGATTTTGTTGACAGTGCCTGAATGTAGGCCCACAGAAGAAGACGGAGCGCGTCAACCACGCTTTTGAGTTCCCCGGCCAACTCCAGGTCCAGCACCTGTGCAGAATTATCGGAAGGGGCTCTGACACTGGGACTCGAGCTATCCTGGGCTGAAATTGCAAGCAGCGATTGACGGATTGACGCCAGATCATCGAGCGTCTTGCGCACGCGAACGGAAAGATCGCTTTTGTTCAACGTGGTGCCGGAGGTGTATTCCATTGCCATTGCTTAAGTAACATCGGCTGTGCTTGAGGAATGATTAGATCAATAGGCGTACATAAGTAAGGTTTTAAGGTTAATTGTTTTTTAGCAGAGAGAATTTGGCGATGGCCGTTGATAAAGGATACTGCCGTAGCCGCGAGGGAATATTTCATCCGCGCACCCCGAGCATGTTTTGCATGGCGCATGATACAACTGAGATTTCATGCTCCAGCTACTTAGAGAATTCAAAGTTGGCAGGCCGCAGGTGTTTGCCGGACTCATGCTGCTGGCTTTTCTGGCGCAATGCCTGTGGGCCGCCAAGACACGCGCAGTAGCTGACCTGGAATATCGCTACATTGCCGCCGGATTGCCCAGTGCTGAGACAAGCGCTGAAATAAAGACAGCCAGCGCTTCTCCTTTAACCGGATGGGTGGCCGCACTCCCGGTGCGGGCGATACCGCTGATAAGAAAAGTAGCTTCGCCTACCATTAGTGAGGCGCTGGCGGTTCCGCGCCCGTGGCTACTGCGTCTGCCTTTTGTTCTGTTTGGGTTCTGGCTGGGAGCTGCGTTGTGGTGGGTGGCACGCAGGCTCTTTGATGATGCTGGCGGCTACGTGGCGCTGGCGCTCTATTGCACCTCGCCGGCGATGATCAAGATCAGCAGCAATATTGGTCCGGAAATTATTCTGGCCTGGAGCGGCCTGGGGCTCATTTATACGGCGATAGGAGTCGCGCATACGCTCTATGCTCCACCCAGGAAATGGGCGCCGCGGATTGTGATCCTGGGCCTTTCCATTGGCTTTGCACTGGCGACGGCTTGGTGGTCATTCACGCTGGTGCTGCTGGCCTTTGCTTACATGATCTACCTCGCTCCGGGATGCCGCAAAAAAGTGATGATCGTGTTGAGCGGGGCTTCAGCTATTGGCTGTGTGGTGTGGGCGGCTGCTTACTGGCTGACTGGGAGCGCTGGCTTGAGCGTGAAGATGATCCTGGGGCAGAAGACATTGCCGGAAGGGCTGCATGATTTGTTTTTGACGTTGTGGGATGGGTTTCCTCTCTACCTTACGGGCATTTGGGTTATTGCCACCCTGGTTCATGAAAAACTGGAAAAACGAAAGAGACGGATCTGGGTGGATATAGCGATAGGACTGGCTGTCTCGGTTTTATTCGCTTTCATCCAGTGGCTTTCGAGTGGCGATGGTTTTATCGCACGGATGTCTTCAGCGTTCAACCATGTGCTAAAAGCGCTGGAAAGCCTGCTCTTTGTTCTCTCCGCGCGGACCGATGGCTACGTGCTGGTTCTGCTTTTTATTCTGGCTTTTACCGCTTACGGAAGCTGGGCGCGGGCACGCTATTTTGGCAATACGGCCCCATTGATTACCGGGCTGGCGGCAGTATTTCTTTTCAGTCTGGTCCCCGCCCTGCGTATCTGGAGCGCCAGTTTAGGGTTAAGTTTTGTATTCATTTTTATTGGCGGAATCGCGGCGGACTTCCTGGAAACGCGATTTAAGAGCCAAATTGCCCTGTTTTTAGCTGCATGTTTCGCGATTCGGGCCGTT